>CALZMA010000162.1 GCA_945788445.1 uncultured Bacteroidales bacterium
CAGACCATGCGCGATGCCATACGCCATCGAGACTTTGCGTTCCGCCTGCCCACCCGAGGCCTGCTGTTTGGCGAAAAGGCATTGCAGGAAACGCTCAACGGCATGGGACAGGAAATCCAGCAACTCGTAGCACATAATGAGGTGGAGGCTTGGCAACGCCTCACGCGGGTGCTGACTCACGAAATCATGAATGCCATGACTCCCATCCTCTCCGTCAGCCAAGCCTACCTGCAAAGTCCTGACATCCAAGGCTCGCCCTTCGAAGAAGGCATCCGAGCCATCCACGACACAAGTTCTGGCCTGGCAGCCTTTGTCGACAGTTACCGCAAGCTCACGCAGTTGCAGGAACCGATATGGGGCGACGTGCAGCTCATGGCCTTCTGCGAGGGTATCGCCGCACTCTATCCCCAGCTCCAATGGCATATTGCCATTCCTGCCCACATCATCATTAAGGCCGACGAGGGCCTGCTCCGCCAGGTGTTCATCAATCTCACCAAGAATGCCATCGAGGCAGAAGCTGACAGGATGGAAGTGAAATGGACTGACCGACTGTATGTAAGCAACAACGGCCACAGCATCCCCGACGACGTGGCGCGCGAAATGTTCATTCCCTTCTTCACGACCAAGCCCTCGGGCACGGGCATCGGCCTCTCGCTTTCCCGCCAGATTCTGATGATGCAAAACATGACCTTGGCGCTTAGGGAACATCCGCTCCGTGGCTACAACGCTACGTTCATGATCGGCATGGACAGACCTTATGCCAGGTAGGTGATGCAATCCAACACCATTTACCATAAAATAGGCTGCACCTCAGCAGAGCAAAAGAAAATCCTTCGGCTTTTCTTTTGCTCTGCATTCGGTTTGCACTATCTTTGCCGGGAAAACGTAAAGCATGTCAAATCAGACTGCCCTCATCACCCAGATTATGCCCATCGGGCACTACCTGCACTACCTCAGAAAACCTCACAGTTATCCACAACAAACAACACATCAAACGATTAGCACATAATGAACTACGATATTCCCGCCGACACCGTACGCTTCGTGAACGGAAGCAAGACGATAGCCATACAATACCGCCTGCAAGCCATCAACCTCTACTGCCTGCTCCTCAGCCTGCTGTCCGAAGCCAACGAGGCTACTATGCGGCTCGTGGAAATGGACGTGAACCTGGAGAGCCTGCTTTCCAAAATCTATGAGAAACTCACGGAGGAAAGCGACGCTTGCCGCGAAGAACAACCGACCCTCGAACCTCCCATGGATGCTGACTGCACACGCATCTTCAAACTCATGGTGCTCGAGAACAGACTTTCGGGCGGACGACGCAGCGGGGCCGAACTCCTCGTGCTGGCTATCCTGCACGACCGCAACAATGTGGCCAAAACACTGCTGCATAATGCTGGCGTGACTTACGAACGCATGGCCAAGAACGAAACAAAGGACATGCCTATCAGCAATGATTTCAGTTTTCCCGACGAACCGGACGGACCGTACCCCGGCGATGAAGGACCGGCACAGACGCAAGGCCAAACGCAGACGCAGGAACAGAAACCTTCGAGCGACACGCCCGTGGTGGACAACTTCGGCACGGACCTGACGCAAGTGGCTGCCAAGGGCGGACTGGACCCGATTGTCGGACGCGAAAAGGAAATCGAACGCGTGGTGCAAATCCTCTGCCGCCGAAAGAAGAACAATCCCATCATCATCGGCGAGCCCGGCGTGGGCAAGAGCGCCATCGTGGAGGGGCTGGCCCAACGCATCGCACAGCGCAAGGTGCCTCACCTCCTGCTCGGCAAGCGCATCGTGGCGCTCGACATGGCCTCGATTGTGGCAGGCACGCAATACCGCGGCCAGTTTGAGGAACGCCTCCGCCGCCTCATCCAGGAACTGAAGCAGCACCCCGAAATCGTACTCTTCATCGACGAAATCCACACCATCATCGGGGCAGGTGCCGCACAGGGCAGCCTCGATGCGGCCAACATACTGAAACCGGCCCTGGCACGCGGCGAGGTGCAATGTATCGGCGCCACGACCACGGGCGAGTTCAAAAAGTCGGTGGAAAAGGACGGAGCGCTCGACCGACGCTTCCAGAAGGTGATGCTCGAACCGACTTCGGCCGAGGAAACGCTCACCATTCTCCAGAACATCAAGGAACGCTACGAGAAGCACCACAACGTGGTCTACACGGACGAGGCGCTCACGGCCTGCGTGGAACTGACCAAACGATACGTGACGGACCGCGCCCTGCCCGACAAGGCGATCGACGCGCTCGACGAGGCGGGGGCACGACTGCACCTGAGCGGAGCGGAAAACCCGAAAATCCTCGAAGAGAAGGAAAAGGAAATCGCACGCCTCCGCGATGCAAAAATGAAGGCGGCACAGAACCAGGACTACGAACTGGCCGCGAACCTCCGCGACGAGGTGGCCCGGCTGACCCGCGAGCTGGACGAACTGACAGAACGCTGGCGCACGGAAGTGGCGCTTCACCCCTCGGAGGTAAACGCCGATGACGTGGCCGAAGTGGTTTCGCTCATGAGCGGTGTGCCTGTGACCCGTGTGGCCGCCACCGAAAGCGAACGGCTCAAGGGCATGAAGGAGGCGCTCCGCAAGCGCGTCATTGCACAGGACAAGGCCGTCGAACGCCTCACCCGCGCCATCACGCGCAGCCGCCTCGGCCTGAAGGGGGCGGACCACCCCATCGGCACATTCCTCTTCGTGGGCCCGACGGGTGTGGGCAAGACGCACTTGGTGAAGTGCCTGGCGGAATGGATGTTCGGCACGCCCGATGCGCTCATCCGCATCGACATGAGCGAATACGGCGAAAAGTACAGCACGAGCCGCCTGCTCGGCGCTCCTCCGGGATACGTGGGCTACGAAGAGGGCGGACAGCTCACGGAACGCGTGCGCCGCCACCCCTACTCGGTGGTTCTGCTCGATGAGATTGAGAAGGCGCACCCCGACGTGTTCAACACACTGCTGCAGGTGATGGACGAGGGACGCCTCACGGACGGCAACGGCACAACGGTCGACTTCCGCAACACAATTATCATCCTCACCTCGAACAGCGGCACGCGCCAGCTCCGCGAATACGGCAAGGGCGTGGGCTTCGACCGCATCGGGGGCGAGCTCACAGGCGACATGGCAGAAGGCGTGGTACACAAAGCGCTGAAAAAGCAATTCTCGCCCGAATTCCTCAACCGCCTCGACGACATCATCATGTTCAACCCGCTCACCAAGGCCGATGCGCTGGTCATCGCACGCCTGGAAATGGACGCGCTGCTGGAACGCATCGCGCAGACGGGCTGGGCGCTCAGCGTGACGGACGCGGTGATGGACCTCGTGGTGGAAAAGGGCTTCGACGCGCAGTACGGTGCCCGCTCCCTGAAACGTGCCATCCGCGAGCAGGTGGAGGACGTGCTCTGTGACTTCATGATGGAACACCCCGAACCAGCCGCGCTCGAAGCGTCGGTGGCCGACGGCAAGGTTGTGCTGAAGCCTGCTGATGCCTAAGCGCCCCGGCGGCTCTCCGCAAGGGGGGCGCAGCATGCTGCTTTCTCTCCTTATATATAATATAGGAGTGTCCGCTCCCCTGCCCCAACCCAATTCCATGTTCCATCTTTAACATCGAA
>CALZMA010000163.1 GCA_945788445.1 uncultured Bacteroidales bacterium
AGAGCTTGTCCATCACGGCCGACACCACGAGGTCCAGGGTGTCGCAGGTGGCCGAGGTGTCGCGCGGCACGTAGGCCACGTCCATCTGGCTCAGCACGCCCATTGCGCCGAGCCGTTCCACGGTCAGTTTCTGGTCCGCCAGGCTGTATCGTTCGCCGCGGCGGTGCTCAATGGCGTGTCGCCAGAGGGACGGACGCACGGGCAGCTTTTTGCCCGAGTACTGGTAGGTCGTGTTCCTGCGCGCCAGGGTTTCCGTGAGCGGAGCATTCTCGCGGTGGCGTATATTTATATAGGTACGGCCCATGTACCACTGCTTGTCGGCCTTCTCGGGCCGGTCGGCGAGCGGCACTACCTGCAGCTGCACGTGGCCCGGGCGCTGGATGGTGTCGGCGCGGAAGGTGGTGTAGTTCGCCGAGTAGAAATAGAAACCGTTGTTGCGGAAGAGTTCCTCGATGCGGAGCTGTTCGTTCGAGAGGTTCACCACGCTGAAGGCATCGCCGCGGTGGAGCAGGCTGTTCTTCTCCGATTTGCGCAGCAGCGAGTCCATGGCTTCGGGATAGTGGAGGTAGGCGATGGAGTCGAGGCGGAAGAGCGGTCCGGCCACCACGTTGTAACCCACCTTCGCCTTCTTCGGGTTTTTCTGGGTGAGGATTTCGTAGTCCACTTTGCCGTGGAAGTAGCCGTAGTTGTGGAGCGTGTTGGTCGCCACCTTGGCGCGCATTTCGGGACTCACGCTGCTCACGAGCACGGGGTCGCTGCCGAAGTTGCGGAACAGCCATTTCGAAAGGGCTCCCGACTTGTCGTAGAAGCCGTTGTGTATCCAGAGGCCCACCTTCCACGGCCAGCTCATGGACGAAGAACCGAACACGGCGTGGTTGGGCGGATAGGCCAGCACGGCCTCCACCTCTTCGCGCGCCGTGGCGAAGTCGGCCTCGTTCTGCGCCTGGGCTGCCTTGGCCGCCTTCTTTTCTTCCTTCGTGAGGGGCTGGTTGGCGGCCTTGAGGTCATCGAGGGAAACGTGGCTGCGGCCTTCCAGTGCTTCGTTCACGGCGGTGACGGCGTTGGCCACGGCTGTAATCACGCCCGTGGAGTCGCGCTGCTTCTTCTTGCGCAGCTCGGCCGGGTCATCCACGAATCTGGTCTCGTTGATACCCGTGTAGAGTTGTTCGCCTTCGGGAATGGCGCGTGTGGTCGAGCAGGCCACCACGAAGGGGAGAAGGAGGAGGAAGGGGTATGTACAATGTACAATGAATGATGTATAATGAATGTTGCGGTGGTTCATGAATTAAATTCCTTATTCATTTTTCTTAAACAGGAACAGTTCGCCCAATTTGTTTGTTTTTCGTCGGAGCACCAGACCGGCACCCGTTTTCGTGAGTTGTCCTTCGAGCGGGTCCTGCGTGGCGCGGTCGTAGAAGACCTTCACGTAGCGGGTGGCGCTGCGGTCGAGGCGGTATTCCACGGAGACATTGTTGATGAAGCTCTCCGCCGTGTTCGTCGCGTCGGTCCCCGTAGAGACCTTGCCGCCCACGATGACGCTGATGCGGTTGCCCCAGAAGCGTTTCGCGAACTGGAAGGAATAGTCTGTGGTGGCCGTTCCCGCCTCGCTCGTGCCGCTTTCCACACCCAGGTTGATGTCGATGGTCTTCAGCGCCGAGCCCGCGATATTCTGGATTTCGTTTTGGAGGAATGCGTTGAGCGCATTGTTCGCCTTGAAGCCCGAGCCCGACATCATCGACTCGTCCGTCATGTACATGCCCGTGGCCATCAGCGTGACGGCTGCCTTGCCGCGCTGTTCGGCGCTCATCGCCGCCAGTTCGTTCTGGACAGACAGGTCCTCGGGCGCTTCGATGGTAAATTCGAGGCCCATTTCGTTGAGCGGTTTCGAGAGCGCCACGCCCACGTCGAAGGCCACCGAGCGCTGCTTGTCGTTCTCCGTGACCACCGCCTTGGTGCGTTCCTTCGCCTGGATGCTCAGCGTGGGGTTCATCACGTCGCCCGTAAATTCCACATACGAGCCCTGCACCAGCTTGAACGTCTTCAGCGGAATGACGGGCAGTGCGTATTTCATTTCCCCGCTGTTGGTCGTGAAGCGGCCCGTCATGCGCATTTCGCCCTGGTCCGTCATGCGGAGCGTCATGTCGCCTCCGCCCTCGAGGTCCACGTAGCTCTGCCCGTCGTCGCTCAGGTTGCAGTGGAAGCGTGCGGCATCGCTCACGGAGATGCCCAGCGTCAGGTCGAAGCCCATGGCCGGGGCGGGCGGAACGACCTTCGCCTGCGTGGTGTCCTCGAAGTTCACGAAGGTCACCAGGTTGTTCAGCCGGTCGTCCACGGAGAGGGGCGAGTCCTTCAGTATGTAAGTCATGTCCGTGCGGTCGAGCACCTCCAGCTTACCCCGGATTGAGAGGTTGTCCGTGGTGCCCTTCAGCGTACCGTTGTAGTTCGCGTAGACCTTGCCGTAGATCATCGACTGCGCCTTCTTGCGCGTGTTGATCAGCTCAAAGTTCTTGGCCTTCATGGTGAAGTCCATGGCCATGCGGTCGAAGTTCGACATGTCGAAAGTGCCGTCCAGCACGAGCGGTTCGCGCCCCGTGGAATAGAGGTTGTAGCCCTCGAAGCGCAGGCGGCTGTCCTCGATGGTCAGTGCCCTTTCGTCGGTGCGGAAGTCGAAGCCGTAGACGTCGGAGTAGATGTGCCCCTCGTCGAGGTCGAGCGTACCGTTCAGGACGGGGCGGTCGGCCGACCCCTTCACCTGCAGGTTACCCGCCGCAATGCCCTTCAGCGCCACGTCGGTGCCCGCCATGAAACCGTTCAGGAGCGAGAGCGGGAAGTCGTGCAGGTTGGCCTCGCCCTCGAAGAAGCCCCCGTCGCGGTCGAAGTAGGTGCCCTCCAGTGCCAGCACTTCGAGGTCGCCCGTGCTCACGAAGGCCGAGGCGTGGTGTTCGCCGCCCTGCTTCGGGAGGTAGAGCATTTCGAGGCCGAGGTTGCCGAGCGCAACGCCCTCGTAGCTGAATCCGTCGGCCTGCATCGATGCCATGGCCGAGAAGTCGTGTTTGTTGGGGTCGCCCGTCATGTGCACGTCGCCGCTCAGCATGCCGTTGAAGACAGGCAGGTAGGGCAGCACCGACGACAGTTCGCCGAGGTTCAGTTGGTTCACGCTCACCGTGAGGTCGTTCATCGAGTCGCGCGGTTCGCCGTAGACCTTCAGGCCCGTACCGTCGTCGGCGAGGAGGTCCACGTCGGCGCGGATGCGCTTGTCCTTACCGAGGAAAATGAAATTGTCCTTGTTCACCGTAAAGTTGCGGTAGGCCAGCACGGGGTGTTCGGGATAGAGGCGGAAGTTCACGCCGCCGTCGCCCAGGGTGGCCTCCACGCCGAGGTCCACGCCCTTTTCGCCCTCGCTGTCGAGGTAGCGCAGTTCCATGCCCGCCCCCGCACTGAGCACGTAAGCCTTCAGTCCCACCTCCATCGGCGTGGGATTTTTCTTGTTGTTCTTCACCCGGCCGTAGAGCTGCACGCCCGTCGAGTCCTGGAGAATGTGGGTCTGCACCGTGTCGAGGAGCAGTCCGCCGAGCTGGAGCGCCCCGATGCGCGCATCGCCGCTCATGCCCGAGCGCGGGTCGGT
>CALZMA010000164.1 GCA_945788445.1 uncultured Bacteroidales bacterium
GGCGACTGGAAAGGCGGCGTGATGCGCACCCCGCCCCAGAACTGGCTCACCTACAAGGACCGCAACGAAGTGGGCTCGTACCGCCGCACCTTCGACATCCCCACCGACTGGGAAGGAAAGGAAATCTACATCAACTTCGACGGCGTGGACTCTTTCTTCTACCTCTACGTGAACGGACAGTACGTGGGCTTCTCCAAGAACTCGCGCAACCTGGCGCAGTTCGACATTACTCCATATTTAAATAAGAAGGGAGAAAACGTGGTGGCCGTGGAAGTCTACCGCAACAGCGACGGTTCCTTCCTGGAGGCCCAGGACATGTTCCGACTGCCCGGTATCTTCCGCAGCGTGTCGCTCACGGCCAAGCCCAAGGTGCAGGTGCGCGACGTGAAGGCTATCCCCGACTACGACGACTCCTACACGCAGGCTTCGCTCCACATTTCGGCACAGGTGAGCAACCTCACGAACAAGGTGGCCAAGGGCTACAGCATCGTCTATTCGCTCTATGAGAACAAACTCTACACCGACGAGAATACCCTGGTGCAGGGCGTGACGGCCGTAGCTCCCGTGAGCGAAATCGGCAAGAACGGCGAGATCGAGGCCAACGTGGTGCTCTCTGCGGGCAACAAGGTGAAGCCCTGGAGCGCCGAGGCTCCCTACCGCTACACCCTCGTGGGCGAACTGAAGGACAAGAAGGGCAAGACGGTGGAGACGTTCTCGACCTACGTGGGCTTCCGCGAAGTGGAAATCAAGCAGACACCCGCCGACAAGGATGAGTTCAACCTGGCCGGCCGCTACTACTACCTCAACGGCAAGCCTATCAAGATGAAGGGCGTGAACCGCCACGAGAACAACCCCGGCACGGGCCACTTCGTGACGCGCAAACAGATGGAGCACGAGGTCTTCCTCATGAAGCAGGGCAACATCAACCACGTGCGCAACTGCCACTACCCCGACGCGCCCTACTGGTACTACCTCTGCGACAAGTACGGCATCTACCTCGAGGACGAGGCCAACATCGAGAGCCACGAGTACTACTACGGCGACGCCAGCCTCTCGCACGTGCCCGAATTCAAGAACGCGCACATCGCCCGCAACATGGAAATGGTACACGCTACGGTGAACAACCCCTCGGTGGTTATCTGGAGCTTGGGCAACGAGGCCGGACCGGGCAACAACTTCGTGGAGGCTTACAAGGCCATCAAGCAGTACGACACCTCGCGCCCCGTGCAGTATGAGCGCAACAACGACATCGTGGACATGGGCTCGAACCAGTACCCCTCCATCGCCTGGGTACAGGAGGCCGTGAAGGGCCAATACAACATGGTCTACCCCTTCCACATCTCGGAATACGCCCACTCGATGGGTAACGCCGTGGGTGGCCTCGTGGACTACTGGAACGCCATCGAGAGCACCAACTTCTTCGTGGGCGGCGCCATCTGGGACTGGGTGGACCAGGCTCTCGTGGGCATCAACGCCAAAGGCCAGCCCTACTGGGGCTACGGAGGCGACTTCGGCCCCACGAACAAGCCCAACGACGGTATGTTCTGCATGAACGGCATCATGCGCCCCGACCTTTCCCCGAAGGCCCAATACTTCGAAGTGAAGAAGGTTTACCAGAACGTGGGTGTGAAGGCCGTGGACATGAAGCAGGGCAAGATTGAAATCTTCAACAAGAACTACTTCGAACCGCTCAGCGACTACACCATCGTCTGGTCGCTCTGGAAAGACGGCAACCAGGTGGGCAAAATACAGGAAGTGCCCGGCAATCCTTCTGAACTGAAGGCACGCGGCCGCATGGAGGTGACTCTGCCCTACAACTATGCTTCGCTCGACGCCGACGGAGAATACTTCGTGAAGGTGCTGTTCTTCCTCAAGAAAGACATGCCTTGGGCCCCGAAGGGCTACATCCAGATGGAAGAGCAGCTGCCCGTAAAGGCGGCCGAAGCACAGGCTCCCGCCCTGGCCGATGCTGCTGCCGGCAAGGCTGCCCCGAAGTGTACGCAGACGGACAAGGAGGTGACTGTAGAGGGTGACGGCTTCAAGGTGGTATTCGACTGCGAAACGGGTGCCATTGACCAGCTCGTCTATGGCGGCGAAAGCATGATCAAGAAGGGCCAGGGCCCGAAGCTCGATGCCTTCCGCGCCCCGACGGACAACGACGACGGCGCTGGCTACGTGGGCGACTGGTTCCGAAACGGTCTCTACGACCTGGGCCACAAGGCCCTCAGCCGCGACGTGAAGCAGCTGAAGAACGGTGCCGTTCAGCTCGTGTTCACCGTGGAAAGCCAAGGCAAGGAGGGATGCCGCCAAGCCTACGGCAACGGCAACCGCGACCCGCAGAGCGCTTACCGCTTCGACGTGGACAAGAAGAAGCTCGGTCCGGACGACTTCAAGTTTACCACCACCGAGGTCTACACTGTCTACCCCGACGGCTCCGTGGAACTCCACAGCGCCATCTCGGCCAACCGCGCCTCCGTGGTGCTGCCGCGCTTGGGCTACGCCATGGAACTCCCCGTGCAGTTCAACACGTTTGACTACTACGGACGCGGCCCCGTCAACAACTATGCCGACCGCAAGACTGGCCAGTTCATAGAGCACCACCGCGGCACGGTGGGCGAACAGGACATCATGCTCCCGAAACCCCAGTCGATGGGCAACCGCGAGGAAGTGCGCTGGTGCGCGCTGACGAACCCCGCCGGCCGTGGCCTCCTCTTCATCGCCGACGGCGAGATGAGTGCCTCTGCCCTCCCCTGGACGCAGATGCAGCTCGCCCAGGCAGCCCATCCGCACGACCTCCCGAAGCCTAACGCCACCGTGCTCCACCTCGACGCGAAGGTGACGGGCCTGGGCGGTGCCAGCTGTGGCCAGGGCGGCCCCGTACGTGCCGACCGCGCTCTCAGCGAAAGCCGCAACTTCGGCTTCATCATCCGTCCGCTCAACATTGGCCGCGCCATGCCTTCTGTCATTGCCCAGCACGCCAAGGTGAGCGCCAGCGGCGAGAAGCCTGTCGACATCGCCCGCAGCGCTACGGGTAAGGTGACTCTCTCTTCGCCCGACAAGGGACGCGAAATCGTCTATGCCGTGAACGGTGCGAAGAAGCCCACCGCCTACACCGAGCCTATCAACCTCCGCGCCGGCGGCAAGCTGGAAGTGTGGTACAAGGACAATCCCTCGCTCAAGTTCGCCCGCCAGTTTGAAGCTATCACGAGCGTGCCCCTGCAGGTTGCCTTCGTTTCCTCCGAAGAGCCCAACAGCGGCATGGCCCGCAACCTCGTGGACGGTGACCCGAACACCATCTGGCACTCTGCCTACGGTGTAACCGTGACGAAGTATCCTCACTGGATTGACTTCGACGCCGCCGAAGAGAAGTCCATGAAGGGCTTCACCTTCCTGCCCCGCCAGTCGGGCCAGAACGGTTGGGTGAAGGACTACGAAATCTACGTGAGCGCCGACGGCCAGAACTGGGGTGAACCCATCCACAAAGGCCAGTTCGAACGCAACGCTGACCTGAAGAAGGTGATGTTCAAGCAGCCCGTGAAGGCCCGCTACATCCGCCTCCGCACGCTCAACGAGTGGAGCGGCCAGGACTTCGGCTCCGGTGCCGA
>CALZMA010000165.1 GCA_945788445.1 uncultured Bacteroidales bacterium
CTGTTGATTTTGAAGGAAATGCCCGGGGTCTCGTAGTCGAGGTCGGCGTAGGCGGCCTGCGGGTGGGCCTCGTCAGTCTCGTGGGCCGCAGCGGTGAAGGGGGCGGCTACCGCGAGGAGGGAAAGGAGTGTAGTTTTGCTAATCATGTAAAAATGGTTTTCTGCTAAATGTATGAAGGGCAATGGGGAAAGCGCCTCGCATTTGCCGAGGAGAGCCGGGGCGGGCCGGCACTTTTCCCATTGCCCATATAATATATAAGGTGTGGTTAGTTCTTGATGTTCGGTTCTTCCAAGCCGTAGCCGCGCTTCTTGTCCACAGCCTTCAGATAGAGGGCAATGAGCAGGGCGAGCACGCCGAAGCCGGCAAATACTACGAGAGGCACGGTGTAGTCGTAGGGAATGAAGTCTGCATTGGCAGCCTTGGCAGCCACCACGGCGGGGTTGTCTTCGTTGGTGGAAGTGAGGAGGCTACCGATGAGTTTGGGCACAAAGCACAGACCGATATTCTGCACCCAGAAGATGAGGCAGTAGGCGCTACCGAGCACTTTTTCATCGATAATCTTGGGCACGCTGGGCCAAAGGGCTGCGGGAACAAGGGCGAAGGAGATGCCGAGCAGCACGATGGTCGAATAGGCCAGCAATGCACTCTTCGTTTCGGGCAGGACAAAGGCAAAAATCAGGTGGCAGCAGATGAGGAGCATGGCACCGCCAATCAACATCGTTGCACCCTTACCCTTGCGGTCGAGGAAGTTGCCGAGGAAGGGAGTGATGACGGCCGCTCCAATCGGGAACCAACGGAAGATGTTGGACGCAGCCTCGGCAGAGATGCCGTCG
Source organism: uncultured Bacteroidales bacterium (assembly GCA_945788445.1). Taxonomy (GTDB): domain Bacteria; phylum Bacteroidota; class Bacteroidia; order Bacteroidales; family Bacteroidaceae; genus Alloprevotella. Next base: position 834 of record CALZMA010000165.1, read on the forward strand.
AGGTTGCACTGCAACATATTGGCACCGTAGCGCTGGAAGGGGAAGATAGCGCTGTAGTAGAGCACGCAAAGGAGAGCTACAATCCAGAACACCTGGGAAGAAAGGATTTTGCCCAGGTCGCTGAACTTGAATTCTTCTTCGCTCTCGCCTTCGGCCTCAGCGCCGAGCTGGGCGTCGAGTTTCTTGTCCATGAAGGTGAACACGGTGAACGTGATGAGACCGATGAGGAGCAGAACGGTGCAGAAGGCCACGGGGGCTACTACGGTGCCGAATTTCGTGGCGATAATGGGAGAGATGGAGAAGATGGCGAACACACCGACACGGGCGATGGCCATTTCGAGACCCATGGCGAGGGCCATTTCCTTGCCCTTGAACCACTTGGCAATGGCTTTCGACACGGTCGTACCGGCCATCTCGCAACCACAGCCGAAAATCATGAAGCCGAGAGCGGCCATCTTGGCGCTGGCGGGAAAGGTTTCCCACCAGGAGTTGAGCCACTCTGCCATTCCTGTGGTCTGGAACCATTCAGTGATACCTATGTACTTGATGACAGCACCGCCCAACATCATGGAGGCGGAGAGCACGCCCGTGAAGCGCACGCCCATCTTGTCGAGGATGACACCGGCAATGATGAGGAAACCGAATACGTTCAGAATGTACTCAGAGGCGGCGTAGGTACCGAACACATCGGGGTTCCAGCCGCGCTGGCTTTCAATGAGTGCCTGGATAGGCGACATCACATCGACAAACATGTAGCCGAAGAACATCATCAGGGCTACGAGCACGAGGGCTGTCCAGCGGGCCGCCGCACTGTCGTTGAGCTTACGTTGAATTGCTTCTTTCATTTGGAGATATTGTTTTGATTATTTCTTCAAATACTTGTCTAACCAGCGGAAGAAGGTGCGCTGCCAGAGGACGCCGTTCTGGGGCTTGAGCACCCAGTGGTTCTCGTCGGGGAAGAGGAGGAGCTGGGCATCGAGGCCGCGCATACGGGCGGCGGTGAAGGCACTTTCGGCCTGGGTGTACTCGATGCGGAAGTCGCGCTGGCCGTGAATGCAGAGGATGGGAGTGTCCCAGCGGTCCACGTAGAGATGGGGCGAGGTGGAGAATACCTTCTGCACCTGTCCGTCGGCGGCACGTTTCCAGGGCGCGGAACCCATGTCCCAGTTGGGGAACCAGAGTTCTTCGGTTTCGACGTACTGCTGCTGCGTGTTGTAGATACCGTCGTGGGCAATGAAAGCCTTGAAGCGGCCTTCGTGGTTGCCGGCCAACCAGTAGACACTGTAGCCGCCGAAGCTCGCACCGACAGCACCGAGACGCTCGCGGTCTACGTAGGGTTCGCGGGCGAGGTCGTCGATGGCGGAAAGATAGTCCTGCATACAGAGGCCGGAATAGTCGCCGCTGATTTCCTCCAGCCATTCCATGCCGAAGCCGGGGAGGCCGCGGCGGTTAGGCGCAATGATGATGTAGTCGTTGGCCGCCATAATCTGGAAGTTCCAGCGGTAGCTCCAGAACTGGCTCACGGGCGACTGCGGACCGCCTTCGCAGAAGAGGAGGGCGGGATATTTCTTGGCGGGGTCGAAGTGGGGCGGATAGATGACCCAGCAGAGCATGTCCTTACCGTCTACGGTCTTCACCCAGCGCTCCTCGACTTTGCCGAAGGCGAGATTGTCGTAGAAATGTTCGTTTTCGCAAGTGAGCTGGCGCACCTCGGCCTGCTTCTTGCCGAGCTGGAGGGCATAGACCTCGTCGGCCTGGCTCATGCTGTGGCGTTTGGTGTAGAGGGTCTTGCCGTCAGCGGAGAGTCCGAGGAGCACGTAGTCGGCCACGTCGTTGGTGAGCGCCACGTGCTGGCCCTTGAGGTCGGTGCGGTAGACTTGCGTCTTGCCGTGCCAAACGCCCGTAAAGTAGAGCGTTTTGCTGTCGGGTGCCCAGCAGAATTCGTTCACGCCGCTCTCAAACCGCTCAGTGACGTAGCGCTTTTGGCCCGTCTGGAGGTCAAGCACGCAAAGGCGGGTACGGTCGCTTTCGTAACCGTCGCGCTCCATGCTGCTCCAGGCCACGTAGCGGCCGTCGGGCGAGAACTGCGGGTTCTGGTCGTAGCCCATGTTGCAGTCCGTGGCGGGACGGTTCACGGCCTGGTGCTGGAGGGAACGGTCGGCTTCCACCTCGGGAGCCACATAGTCGGCGGGCTTGCAGAGGTTGCGCACCTGCTTCGTGGCGAGGTCGTAGAGGAAGATGTCGCTGTCGGTGCTGATGGCGTAGGCTTTGCCCACTTTCTTGCGGCAGGTGTAGGCCACCTGCTTGCTGTCGGGACTCCAGGCGAGCTGTTCCACGCCACCGAAGGGGAGCATGGGACATTCGTAGGGTTCGCCTTCGAGGAGGTCAAAGGCTTCTCCCACGCGTTCGCCGTCGAACGGGGCCACGAAGGGATGGGGCACGGCGGTGACGTAGGTGTCCCAGTGCTTGTACATGAGGTCGTTGATGACCATGCCCGTAGCTTCGGGGAGGTCGGCCTCGGGGGCCTCGATGGAATGGTGCTGCGGCACTTCCATCACCAAAATTACTTGCTTCTCGTCTGGGGAGAAGAGGAAGTCGGCCACGTCGGTGGCAGCGCGGGAAATCTGGCGGCGACCGGTACCGTCGGCGTTCATCATCCAAAGCTGGCTGCTGCCGCTTTCGGAGGAGAGGAATACGATGTGGCTACCGCCATGGATATAGACGGGCGCGGCCTCGCTTTTGACGGAAGTGGTGAGTTGGCGGGAG
>CALZMA010000166.1 GCA_945788445.1 uncultured Bacteroidales bacterium
AAAGCAGGGACTGAAATTTCAAAGGCAGGGACTGGAAATCCGAAGCCGGGCTTTGGGGCACCTGCCCGCAAAGGGACGAAAAAAAGGAAGAACGTTCGCGGGGAACATTCTTCCTTTCTCGCTGTGAAAGTGCGGCTGCCGGGGCTTCAGAAGCGGTAGGTCAGCGTGAGGCCGATGTTGTGGAAACCCTGGTTGAGGATGCGGCAACCGTCGCCGAGGTTGAGGGCCACCATGGGGCGGTAGTCCACGCCCAGCGTGATGGGAACGTCGGTGAAGGTGAGGCCGAAGCCCAGCGTGCCGACGGGACCGAGGAAAAGGTCGGTGTTGTCGTGGTCGTCATAGACACCCACGCCCACGCCGTAGCCGCCCCAGAACTTCCAGGTGGCGAAGCCCGGTGTCCAGTCGGTCCAGGTCTTCAGGTTGTAGTTGTAGAGGCCCTGCGCGGAGAAGCCTTTGTCGAAATCGAAGAAGCCCACGGTGATGTCGAGAAAGTTTTGCTTGTTGAAGTGGTACTGATACTCGATGTCTTCCGTAGAACCGCCAAAGTGGATGCCGATGGCGTGGGGCGTGCGCTGTGCGTAGGCCGCAGTGGCGCAGAGGACGAACAGCAGGGAGAAGAGTACTTTTTTCATGCTTGTATTTGTTTGGGGGTGAAAGGTCAGGCGTTGGCCTTCAGGCGGCGGATGGCCTCGGCGGCTTCCTCCATCGTCAGGCTGAGGGGCGGGAGGAGGCGGAGAATGTTGGTCGAGGCGGCACCCGTAAACACGTGCTGCTCCTTGACGAGGCGCTGGCGGAACTCCTTGATGGGCGCGTCGAACTCTACGCCAATCATTAGGCCGCAGCCGCGCACGTCCGTGATGTGCGGGTTCTCCTGTTGCCAGGCCTTCAGTTCGGAGAGCAGGTAGTCGCCCACGCGGGCGGCATTTTCCACCAGCCTTTCTTCCTCCATCACGTCGAGCACGGCCAGGGCGGCGGCGCAGGCCAGGTGGTTGCCGCCGAAGGTGGTGCCCAGCATGCCGTAGGTGGCCTGGATGTGGGGCGCGATGAGCACGGCTCCCATGGGGAAACCGTTGGCGATGCCCTTGGCGCAGGTCACGAGGTCGGGGCGCACGCCGAGGTGCTGGTGGGCAAAGAAGCGGCCCGAGCGTCCGTAGCCGCATTGGATTTCGTCGCAGACGAGGAGCGCGCCGTGGGCGTCGCAGGCGCGTCGCAGCCCTTGCAGGAACTCGGCCGTGGCCATGCGGATGCCGCCCACGCCCTGGATGCACTCCACGATGACGGCCGCCACGTCGCCCTTGGCCAGTTCGGCCTCGAAGGCGGCGAGGTCATTGAGGGGCAGGAAGGTCACGTGGCCCGCGTCGTTGATGGGAGCCACGATGCGCGGGTTGTCGGTGGCCTCGACGGCGAGCGAGGTGCGGCCGTGGAAAGCCTTCTGGGCGGCCAGCACGCGGCTGCGGCCCGTGACGAACGAGGCCAGCTTCAGCGCGTTCTCGTTGGCCTCCGCGCCGGAGTTGATGAGGAAGAGCTGGTAGTCGGGATAGCCCGAGAGGCGGCCGAGACGTTCGGCGAGCTGCTCCTGGAGGCGGTTGACGACGGAGTTGGAGTAGAAGCCTAAGGTCTGGAGCTGCTGTCCCACGCGTTCCACGTAGTGGGGGTGGCAGTGGCCTATGCTGATGACCGCGTGGCCGCCGTAGAGGTCGAGGTATTCTTGGCCTTCGGCGTCCCAGACGCGGCAGCCGCGGCCCTTGACGATGTCGATGTCGAAGAGCGGGTAGACGGGAAAGAGGGGCATTGCTTGTAAATTGAGTTGGGTGGGGAACAGAAAAACCGCCCGCTCCGGCCGGCCGCGTGGTGCGGCGGTGCGGCCGGGGCGCGCGTGGAGATGTCAGAAAGCCACGGGCTTCAGGCGGAGGCCGGTGTCCTCCTCGAGGCCGAACATGAGGTTCATGTTCTGCACGGCCTGGCCCGATGCGCCCTTGAGCAGGTTGTCGATGCAGGCCGTGACGAGGAGCTTGTCGGCGTGGCGCTCCGCGTGGATGAGACACTTGTTGGTGTTCACCACCTGCTTCATGTCGAGCGCGCGGTCCACGTAGTGGGTGAAGGCCGCCTCGCTGTAGAACTCGCGGTAGTAGTCCTCGATTTCCTCGATGGGCGCGTCGCAGCGCACCACCTCGGTGGCGAAGATGCCTCGGGGGAAGTCGCCGCGGTAGGGGATGAAGTCCAGGGCGCCCTCGAAGTGGGGCTGGAGCTGGCGGATCGACTGGAGGATTTCGGGCACGTGCTGGTGCTCGAAAGCCTTGTAGATGCTCATGTTGCCGGAGCGCCAAGAGAAGTGGGTGGTGCTTGCGGGTTTCACGCCCGCCCCGGTGGAACCCGTGATGGCGTTCACGGCGATGTCTCCGCGGAGCAGGCCCGCCTCGGCCAGGGGCAGGAGGCCCAGCTGGATGCACGTGGCGAAGCAGCCGGGGTTGGCCACGTGGAGCGCGCCGCAGATTTGGTTGCGGTTGAGCTCCGGGAGGCCGTAGACGTAGTCGTTGTCGTCCGCGGCGAGGCGGAAGTCCTGTGCGAGGTCAATGATGCGCACGTCGGCGGGGATGTAGTGTTCGGCCAGGAAGCGCGTGCTCTTGCCGTGGCCGAAGCAGAAGAACACCACGTCCACCTCGTCGAAGGGGAGGGCGTCGGTGAAGCGCAGGTCGGTTTCGCCGTAGAGTCCTGCGTGGACATCGGTGAGCAGGTTGCCCGCGTTGCTTTCGCTGTTGACGAAGACGATTTCCGCCTCGGGGTGGTTGAGCAGCAGGCGGCAGAGTTCGCCGGCCGTGTAGCCGGCTCCGCCGATGATACCTATCTTGATCATGGAAGAAGAGGGTTGTTGGGATGAACAAAGGGAGGGGCGGTGCCTATTCGTCGGTGCCGTGGTTGGCGTAGAAGACGCGCAGCGGCGTGGAGAGCACCTTGATGAAGCCCTTGGCGTCGTCGGCGGTCCAGCCCTTCTGGGTTTCGCCGTACTCGCCGAACTTCGTCTTCACCAGGTCGTCGGGACTTTCCACACCCACGGTGCTGAAGCCGAGCGGACGCAGCGAGAGGATGGCCGTGCCGTTCACGTGGCGCTGCGAGCTCACGAGCATGGCCTCGATGTCGCGCATGACGGGTTCGAGATACTGGCTCTCGTGGAGGAACATGCCGTACCAGTTGGCCACCTGGTCCTTCCAGTACTGCTGCCACTTCGAGAGCGTGTACTTCTCGAGGAAGCGGTGGGCCGCAATGATGAGTGCGGGGGCGGCAGCCTCGAAGCCTACGCGGCCCTTGATGCCTATGATGGTGTCGCCCACGTGCATGTCGCGGCCGATGCCGTAGGCGGCGCCGATTTCCTCCACGCGGCAGATGGCGGCTATGGGGTCGTCGAAGCGTTCGCCGTTGATGGCCTTCAGTTCGCCGTGCTCGAAGGTGAGGCGCAGCTCTTCGGTGCCTTCCTTCTTCACCTGCTTGAGGTAAGCCTCCTCGGGCAGGCCCTGGGCCGAGTCGAGGATTTCGCCGCCGCAGATGCTGGTGCCCCAGATGCCGACGTTGTAGGAATACTTCAGCTTGGCGAAGTCGGC
>CALZMA010000167.1 GCA_945788445.1 uncultured Bacteroidales bacterium
TCGGCATGTTGCCGACGGCCGGGGTGGCCCTTGCCGTGGCCGATGTGCTGGAGCGCTGTGCACCGCCCTTTGTGGTGATAGACCCCGTGATGATTTCTTCCTCGGGCTACCCCTTGGTGGCCCCCGACTGTGTGGAAGTGCTCCGCCGGCGGCTGATGCCGCTCTGCTCGCTCCTCACGCCGAACCTGCCCGAAGTGCAGGCCCTGCTCGGCACGGACTCGACCGACCAAAGCCTCCTGGCCCGCAGGCTTTCGGAGGAAATGGGCGGCGCGGCGGTGCTCGTGAAGGGCGGTCACTGCGAGGGGCAACCCGTGGATGTGCTCTTCGACGGGGAACTATATATATATAAGGAGTGCCGCGTCGAAAGTGCCAACACCCACGGCACGGGCTGCGTGCTTTCCTCGGCCATCGCCGCCTACGTGGCAAAGGGCGCTTCCCTGCCCGAAGCTGTGGGGCAGGCCAAGGCCTTTCTCACCCGCGCCCTCCGCAGGGGGGCGGAGTATTTTGCCGGAAAGGGCGCCGGAGCCATGTATTTGCTGCCCTGACCTGCGCCACGTGCATTCCCGCCGAATGAAGCCTCTCCGCAGTATGCCAAAGCACAAACCAATCCCATTATATTACGCAAAATAAACCCTTCAAAAAATCCTTCAACCCTTCAGCCCTCTCTTCTTTCTGCTTGATTATCAGTTGAAAATAGGCTGAAGGGTTTGTTTTTCAAACCCTTCAAACCATTCAGCGCCGGGCCATTGCCACAGTCGCAGGGTTTGAAAATTCAAATCCAGGCTTTGAAAAATCAGTCGCAGGCATTCGCAGCGCAAAGCCTGGATTTGCCAACGCCTCCCCATCGCATTTTTCCGCTACACGATCTTCCCATGTTCGAAAACACTTTCTGAAAGGTTTGACCGCCGCTGAATGGTTCTGAAGGGTTTGATTTTCAAACCCTTCAGCCATATTTTCGCTGAGTATCAGTAGAAAATAAGAACGCGCTGAAGGGTTGAAGGGTTTGTTCGACCTGTAAAATGCGTATATAGCGAGCGAATCTTTCGCCTTTGGAAGGTTCACATGCAGGGCTTATGCAGAAAAAAACATAAGGGGACGGGAATTATTTTTTGTAACTATACTTCCCTCTTCAAATAATTTTTTTACTTTTGCACCCAACAACGTACAAGAAGATGTTTGACGGCTGCATTTCTGATGGAAGAGAGTCAAACAAAAGCTACCCCCTAATTGTTTTGCAGACGATGTAATCCTTCGCACTTCCGGCAAGTGCGCACTTGTACTTTTGTGGCGCTGTGCGCCTGTTGAAGGTTTCAGTCCCTTTCACCGCGCAAGGCGTTATCGTTTCTTAAAAAACTAAATTTCCATTTTCTCAACTGCGCAAGGCGCTGAAGGAAAACACCTCCATACATATACCGTAATACGATGATTGTCAATTATACGAAAGAAGAACTCCTTAGCAAAGACGAAGCAGAACTCCACGCGTTGGCCTCGGAGCTGAGCCTCGCCGGAGCAGACGAGAAGTCGAAGAACGAACTGGTCTACGACATTCTCGATGCGCAGGCTGTGCTCAACGCGGTGCATTTGGCTGAAGAACTCAAGGGCAAGAGAAAGTCCCGCTCCACTAAAACCGAAAAGCTGGAAGATACTACCGACACCAACAACGACCAACATGGCCTCTTCGGCGAGGATGAAGCCGCACAACCCGCGGTCGAACAGCCCAAACGCCGCCGCGGCCGCCCCTCGAAGGCCGACATCGCAGCGCGCGAAGCTGCCTCGAAAGCGCTCCTGGCCGAGAAGGCAAAACGCATGAAGGAGGCTGCCGCAGAGGCCAAGGCGGCTATCGCACAGGCCGAGGCTGCCGAAAAGATGCAGGAGGAAAATGCGGCGCAGGCTCCTGCGGCGGAGGTGCCCGACTTTGTGGCAGAACAGCTCCGCAACTCGATTCAGGCCGGCGGCGCAGGTTCGCCCGACGTGCTCGACATGGAAGAAGTGAAGCGCACGCTCGCTGCCTCCAATTCCAACAGGGCCGTGATGCAGGATACGGCCGACAATAACCCGAACGCGGGTGGAAACGCACAGAACCGGCCTGCTTCACAGAATGAGACGGAAAAGACATGCGCGATTGACCAAAGCAATCCGCACAATACAGAAGACTTTATCGTTGTCAAGGATATCCCCTTGGTCTATGAGGGGGATGAATTTACCGCTCCCAGCATCTCCACTTCGCCCGTCCGCCCTGCCTCCTCCGGTATGGGAGGTGCGAACAGCTATGGCGCACGCCCCAAATTCCACCGCTTCAAGGACGACCCGCTCATCCAGGGCCGCATGGCGGGCGGTGCCGACGGACAGCGCGATGTGGCTGCTTCCCGTGGGGGTGTACAAGGTGTTGCCGCCGCAGCGCCCGCAGTGCCTGCCGCGCCTCCTGTTCCGCAACCCGAGGACCATTTGCTCGAAGGCCGCGGTGTGCTCGAAATCGTACCCGAGGGCTTCGGTTTCCTCCGCTCGTCGGACTACAACTATCTGGCCTCGCCCGACGATATCTACGTCTCGCCCATGCAGATCAAGCAGTATGGTCTGAAGCCCGGCGACGTGGTGCAGGGTAAGGTGAAGATTCCCCGCGAAGGCGAAAAGTTCTTTGCCCTCATCGACATCCACCACATCAACGGACTGACTCCCGAACAGGTCCGCGACCGCGTTTCGTTTGAACACCTCGTGCCGCTCTTCCCCGAAGAGAAGTTCAACCTCTGCACCGGGGCGAAGACGGACTCCATCTCCTGCCGCATCGTGGATCTCTTCACGCCCATCGGCAAGGGACAGCGCGCGCTCATCGTGGCCCAGCCGAAGACGGGTAAGACGATGCTCATGAAGGACATCGCCAACGCCATTGCCCGCAACCATCCCGACACGTACCTCATGATGCTCCTCATCGACGAGCGCCCCGAGGAAGTGACGGATATGATGCGCACGGTGAAGGCCGAGGTGATTGCTTCGACCTTCGACGAACCGGCCTCGCGCCACGTGAAAATCGCGGGTATCGTCATCGACAAGGCAAAGCGCATGGTGGAATGCGGCCACGACGTGGTCATCTTCCTCGACTCCATCACGCGTCTGGCCCGCGCCTACAACACGGTGGCCCCGACTTCGGGCAAAATCCTCTCGGGTGGTGTGGATGCCAACGCGCTGCAGAAGCCGAAGCGTTTCTTCGGTGCGGCCCGAAACATCGAGGGCGGCGGCTCGCTCACCATCATCGCTACGGCACTTATCGACACGGGGTCGAAGATGGACGAAGTGATTTTCGAAGAGTTTAAGGGTACGGGCAACATGGAACTCCAGCTCGACCGCAGCCTGGCCAACAAGCGCATCTTCCCCGCCGTGAACATCCTGGCTTCCTCCACGCGCCGCGACGACCTGCTCCAGGACGCCAACACGCTCGGCCGCATGTGGGTGCTCCGCAACTACATCTCCGAAATGAACCCCATCGAGGCGCTCACCGACGTGAAACGCCGCATGGAGAACACGCTCAACAACGACGAGTTTCTGGCCTCGATGAACGG
>CALZMA010000168.1 GCA_945788445.1 uncultured Bacteroidales bacterium
CGAAGTAGTTGCGCGTGCCGTTCTTGAGAACGCTGACAAAGCGGTAGGCCTTGCCGTCGGTGGGCATTTCGATGTCGTTCTTCTCCACCTTCATGTTCGTGATGGCAGTGCGGATGGCAGCGAACTGCTCGGCAGTGGAGATTTCAGCGGCGGGCTGTGCGGCGAGGGCGGCGAGATGGGTGCGCACCGTGGAGGTTGCGGAGGGGTAGCCTACGCCCTTGCAGTTGAGCACGCTGTTGGCTTCCTTGAGGAGGGTAGTGGCGGCGCGTACGGCGGTGGTGCTGAAGGCATCGCCCGTGGCCTGTTCGATGTCGAGAGGCATGTAGACCATGCAGTAGCCGTTGGGTTCTTCTTCCATGAAGAAGGCGAGGCGGTTGTCGGCCTGCATCACCATGGTGGAGTAGGCAGAGCCGCGCGGGCTCACCTCGATGCCCTTCGTCCAGCCCTGGCAGATGGACTCGGTGGTGTAGGCGGTGCCGTTGTCGAGGGGCTTGTAGTAGATAGCCACGTTGGAGCGGCCGCTGCCCGTCGGGATGCTCTGCAGGAGCACGTCGCGCTGTTCGCCCGTGGAGGTCGAGTAGAGGCCCTTGCAGAGGAGGATTTCGCCGTTGGTGGAGTTGTCGCCGAAGCTGAGGCCGTTGGTGACGTTGTTGGAGGATTTCACTTCGCCCCAAGTGCCCGTGGTCTTCGTTGCGTCTTTGAAGGTGAAGATGTTGAAGTAGCGGCCGCCCCTCTTGCGGCTGCTGAGGAGCACGCTTCCGTCGGGGAGCTCTTCGCATTTGGGTTCATCGCCGTCGGGAGCGGGACGGTCGGCAATGGTGCCGAGCACGTTCCACGTTTCGCCGAAGTCGTCGGAGTAGATGACGCGGTTGCCTCCGTTTTTTGTCCAGACGGAGCAGTAGAGGCGGTAGTAGTCGCCTTTCTTCACGTGGCGGCTCTGGCAGATGCGGCCCGAACCGATGAAGAGGGAGGTGACGGTGGCATTGCCATCGTTGTCCACGAATTTGCTGTAGATGCTGTTCGTGACTTCTACGGGTTCGCTGAAGGTCCATTCGCGCGTAGCCTCGTCGTAGGTGCCGCGCACGCGGGCCACGCGGTTGGGGTCGCCGTAGTTTTCGGCGGTGGGATTGTAGTTTCCATTCCAGCAGACGGTCTTGCCGCAGACCATGAAGATGACCACCTCGTTGCGGTCCACGTCGGCCACGGAAGCGGCGTCGCCGAAGCCCGTGTTCCATGCCTTGGGGTCGCCCTTGCCGTCGGCGAGGATGGCTTCGTCGGTCCAGGTGCGGCCGTTGTCCTTGGAAATGCGGTACATGACGTCCACTTCGCCGTAGCCGATGTCGCTGCCGCAGGGGCGGTGGTCGTAGAAGGCGATGAGGTCACCGTTCTTGGCCTTCACGATGGAGGGGATGCGGTAGGGCTTGCCCGTGGCGCTGGGGGAGTAGGCGAGGTACTGGGCCTCGGTCTCGCGGTCGGCGCTGACGGTGGCCACGACGTTGGTGCCGCCGGCCGAACCGCGGAAGTCGGTGAGCGTCTGCTGCACGGTGCCGTTCACGTCGAAGCCCTCGAAGCGGTAGCCGCGGTAGAGGTCGGTGGAGATGGTGAAGCTCTTGCGCGTGTTGGGGTAGAATTTCTTCGCGGCGATGGAGGTGCTGAGCGTGGTGGAGCCTGTGAGGCCGTCGGAGGTCACGGTGAGCTTGCCGATCTTCGTGTTGAGGGTCGAGGTGGCCGTGCCGTTGAGGTTGAGGCTGAAGGTGAAGGGCACGTCGTCTACGCGCACGGGCATCCAGTGGGAACCGCCGTCGCCGGCGCCGTAGAACTTGATTTCCTTGCCTGCGCCGCCGTGGGAGTTGAGGCTATTGTCCGTCTGTCCCTTCACGCAGATGCCGTAGCCGGGCTGGGCGTGGTTGAGGTAGTCGGTGAGCTGCCACTCGGTGGCAGAGGCTGCGTCCGTGAAGCTGACAGTGGTTCCGTCTCCGGGCGTGTTGCTGCCGGCCTTGAGAGCCTTGGTGTTGCCGGCTGCGCGGTTGTAGAGCTTGAAGGAGGAGGCATCGCCCACGAGGCACCAGAGCGTGCCTTCGTCGTAGTCACCCGTGTAGGTCTTGGTGGCGTTGCCGTCGTAGCGCATGAAGTAGGCATTGTTGTGGCCCCACTTGAGGCGCACCCACTTCTCGCCGTAGGCCTCGCTGAAGATGTCGGGGGAGAAGGAGGCGGTGAGGTTCAGTATGTTGACACCCCGGTTGGAGATGTTGTAGTTCTCGCCGGGCGCGGCCACTTGGGTTTTGCCGTTGTAGAGGCCATTGTAGGTCCAAGTGCCGTCGTTGGTGTAGTTGATGGTCAGTTGGCTGGTTTCGCTGAGGTCGCTGGTTACGTCCAGCATGTCGAAGAAGGAAGCGGGCAGGGAGCTCGTCTGGCCATCGAAGGTAACGGTGACCGAGGGGCCTGCGGGTGCGTTCACGCTCACCGAACGAAGCGATTTGTCAGTGGGAATGAAGACATAGTCGGAGCACCACTCTTGCTGAGCTTGGTGGTACGTACCCGTCGATTGGTTGAAGCTGCCCGAAGTTCCGCTTACCACCATGTAGCGTCCGCCGTCCGCGGCAGAATAAAGCTGTGAAGCGAGGTTGTTGTCGGAAGCGTTGCGGCGCACGTCGAAGTTGTAGCCAGCATCAGCCAAGCTTTTGTGCGCGAGGTACTTGCCCGAGCCGTTCTTGAAGTACCATTTTCCGTCCGTGCCCGCCTCTGCGGTCCACTGGTAGTTGCGGTTCGAGTAGTCGAACGTAGTGGAAGCCGTCAGGGTGTTGTTGCTGTCCATGAGGTAGCGGGGTGCGGGCTGGCCGTCCTTGTAGGTGTCGGCATAGATGTAGTACGTTTCGCCAGCCTTCGGGAACTCGTACTCGACGAACATATAGTCGGTAGAGAAGTCCGAATTTGTCTTGTTGTACAAGCCTTCGGCCTGGTCGAAACTGTTGTCGTTCTTCATCACGAAGTACTTGCCAGCATCAACGGAGTAGAGGTTGACGCAGTTAGCGTTGAAGGACGTGGTGCCATTTTTCTCCCTGTTCACCTGGAAGTTGTAGGCCGTGTCGGACACACCCTTGTGGGCCAGGTACTTGCCGTTCAGGTTCTTGAACTGGTAGTAGGTTACGCCGTTTGCGCTGGTTGTGGTACACTGCCAGAGGTAGGCTTTGCTCATGCTGACGGGCTTGTTCGCGATGGCAAGACTGTTGTTGCTGTTGACGTAGAAATACTGCGGCGTGTCGTTGTCGCAGTAGATGTAGTACGTCTTGCCATTTTCGGGAACGAGCGCCCATGCGGTTGCGGCCCCCCAGACGGTGAGGAGCAGCGAGAGAAGGAAGTTACGCTTCGTCATTGATAATTGTTAAAGGGTTAATTTGCGGCGCAAAGTTACGGCCTTGTTTTCAAATTTGCCAATATTCATTAAAAAATAGCGCGTGCGGGTTGCGGATTTTTTTTGTTTTGTAAACCCTATGGGGATAGATGCGCCCGCTTCCGCCGCCGAGCGGTTTCCGGGAGCCGCTGGGGGGCGGGA
>CALZMA010000169.1 GCA_945788445.1 uncultured Bacteroidales bacterium
GGCCCACGGCGCGCGTCGGACGGCGCGTGGGGTGGGTATAGGAAAAGCCGGGCGCCGCCTTTCCGGGAATACCGTCGTGGCCCGCGCGGCGAACGACATATTCGGCCAGTTTGTAGGCCACGGGCACCTCTGCCTCGGGCGGTTCGCTGAGGCTCACGCGGAGCGTGTCGCCGATGCCGTCGGCGAGGAGCGCGCCAATGCCCACGGCACTCTTGATGCGGCCGTCTTCGCCCTCGCCCGCCTCCGTCACGCCGAGGTGGAGGGGGAAGTCCATGCCCTCGCGCTCCATCACCTCACAGAGCAGGCGCACGGAGCGCACCATCACCTGCGTGTTCGACGCCTTGATGGACACGACCACGTCGGGGAAGTTTTCCTTCATGCAGACGCGGAGAAACTCCATGCAGCTCTCCACGATTCCCTCGGGCGTGTCGCCGTAGCGGCACATGATGCGGTCCGAGAGCGAGCCATGGTTCACCCCGATGCGCAGGGCCGTGTGGTGTTCGCGGCAGATGGCGAGCAGCCGGGAGAAGCGCGCCTCCAGGCGGCGGAGTTCCTCGGCATACTCCTCGTCGGTGTATTCCAGGTGCTTGAACTGGCGGGCCGGGTCCACGTAGTTGCCGGGATTGATGCGCACCTTCTCCACCACGGTGGCCGCCACGTCGGCCACGGCCGGGTTGAAGTGGATGTCGGCCACGAGGGGGCGGTCGTAGCCCGCCTCGCGCAGGGCTTCGCGGATGGAGCGCAGGGCTTCGGCCTCGCGGGTGCCCTGTGCGGTAAGGCGCACGTAGTCGGCGCCGGCGTCGAATATGGCGCGGCACTGCGCCACGGAGGCTTCGACGTCGGCCGTCGCCGTCGTCGTCATGCTCTGCAGGCGCAGGGGCTCTTCGCCGCCGAGGCCACGGTTGCCCACGCAGACGCGGTGGGAGCGGCGCGGGTTGTAGTTGAAGAGGTCCATGGTCAGTTCGTTTTGAAGCGGAACTTCACCTCAGCCAGGTCGGCATTGGCTTTCACAATCTTCTCTTTCAGTCCCTCCTTGTAGGCGCGGAGCTTTTCGGCCAGTGCCTGGTCGGAGAGGGCGAGCATTTCGGCGGCGAGGATGGCGGCATTCTGCGCACCGTTCACGCCCACCGTGGCCACGGGGATGCCCGGGGGCATCTGGATGATGGAGAGCATGGCGTCGAGACCGTCGAGCATGCCCTTGATAGGCACGCCGATGACGGGGAGCGTAGTGCCCGCGGCAATCACGCCCGGGAGTGCGGCGGCCATGCCGGCCCCGGCGATGATCACGCGCAGTCCGCGTCCGGCAGCCTCGCTTGCGAAGGTCTCGACCTCGCGGGGCGTGCGGTGTGCGGAGAGGGCATTGATTTCAAAGGGTATTTCCATCTCGTCGAGGAAGCGGGCAGCCTTTTCCATAACGGGAAGGTCGGACGTGCTGCCCATGATGATGCTTACAATAGGTGTCATGTGGCGTAGAGTTATATATATAATAAGGAGTAGGCTTAGATGAAGATGACGCAGCAGAAGCCGCAGACGACGCCTATGGCCACGCCCCAGCCCAGTTCGCGGAGCGTGTGTTGCCGCAGCACGAAGCGCGCCGTGCAGACCATGCCGCTGAGCAGGACCGTCAGGCAGAGCCAGCCCGTGGGGTCGAAGGAGAAGATGAGGGCAAAGGCCATGAGCGACCCCACCACGCCTCCCGAGGCCGCCGCGTGGGTGCTGACCTTCAGGCGGCTGTTCACGAGGGCGCAGACCACCTGGATGGAGAGCGCGCCCGCGATGATGGCCAGGGCGAAGCGGGGCACGTGGATGCTCGCGAGGATGTAGAAGAGCGAGGCGTAGCTCGCGATGCTCACCGCGTAGGGCACATAGCGCCGTTCGCGCCGGCCGAGCTGGTGCCGCGTCCAGCCGTTGAACTTCCGGTAGAGGAAGATGAAGAAATGGGGCAGCGCGATGGTGAAGCAGTAGACCAGCACGAGGAGCAGGACCTTCGTCAGGAGCGGCAGCATGTTCAGGTAGCTGAACACGAGGAGGGCGGCGAAGGCAATCACGGGCAGGTAGAAGGGAGAGAAGAGAAGGGAAACCACCTGCGAGGTAAGTACGAGCCAACTGACGCTGCGGCGGCTGCGGGCTTGGAAGAGTCGTTGGAGAAACATGGGGCTGAATGTTGGGGAAGAGGAGTGGGCGGCAGGGCGTGCGCTACCGTTTGCGCAGGCGTGTGGTCGGGATGCCGAGCACGTCGCGGTATTTCGCCACGGTGCGGCGGGCCACGTTGAAGCCCTGCGCCTTGAGCTGTGCGGCCAGGAGGTCGTCGGTGAGCGGGTGGGCCTTGTCCTCCGCCTCGATGAGGCTGGCGAGGGCGGCCTGCACGCGGCGCGTGGAGAGTTCGTCGCCTTCGCTCGAAGTGAACTGCGTGGAGAAGAAGAACTTGAGCAGGTAGGTGCCGTAGGCCGTCTGTACATACTTGTTGCTCGTCACGCGCGACACCGTGGAGATGTTGAAGCCCGTGCGCTCCGCGATTTGTTTCAGCGTGAGGGGCACGAGGAGTTCCTCGTCGTCGTCGCCGAGGAAGAAGGCACTCTGGAAATGCACGATGGCCTCCATCACGGCGAGGAGCGTGTTGCGGCGGCGCGAGAGCAGGTTGATGAACGACGAGGCCGCGTCTACCTTCTGCCGCGCGTAGGTATAGGCGTCGCGTTGCTGCCGCGTGAGGTTCGGTCGGTTCTGTCCGTACTGCCGGAGGGTGTCGCGGAACGAGCGGCTGATGCGCAGCTCGGGCACGTCGCCCTGGTTGAGCGTCACCGCCACGGTGCCGTCGGAGGTGACGCGGAGGAAGAAGTCGGGTACCACCACGGGAGCGGCCGCAGTGCCCGTTTCGCTGAGCGCGCGGCCCGGGCGGGGGTTGAGGTGGGTGAGTTCGTGGCGCACGTGGGCAAAGGTCTCCGCGTCGGTCTTGAGCTTGGCCATCAGGAAGTCCCAGCGGTGGTTCACGAAGTCCTTGAAATACTGGTCCACCACCTTCAGCGCCATCGGCGTGTAGGGTGTGCGCCGGTCGGGGTCGAGGAGTTGTATGTGGAGGCACTCCTGGAGCGAGCGTGCGCCGATGCCCCGGGGCTCGAAGGTCTGTAGGATTTTCAGCAGGCGGAGGAGTTCTTCCGAAGTGGTGTCCACGTTGTGGTAGATGGCGAGTTCGTCGGCCAGCGCCTCGAGGTCTTTTCGGAGAAAGCCGTCTTCGTCGAGCGAGCCGATGAGGTAGTCCATCAGTTTGGCCTCCTCTTCCGAGAGGTCGTGCTCGCCGATTTGCGCCTGAAGTTCTTCGTAGAAAGAGTTTTGGTCCGCAATCCAGCCCTCGTTCTTTTCGCGTTCGTCGTCCACGCGCCGGTTGAGGTAGTCGGGAATGTCGTCGGCCGTGAGGTAGTCGCCCACGGCGTCGGCCTCGCGGCCGTAGTCCTCGGTGTCGTTTCCGTAGTCGGTGGTGTCGTTGGGGAGTTCTTCGGCGGCGTTGTCGTTGTCGAAGTCGTCGTCAGTCGGGGCCTTGTCGTTGTT
>CALZMA010000170.1 GCA_945788445.1 uncultured Bacteroidales bacterium
GCCCGGGCCTGAAGCCCGCCGCACCGAAGCCCGCCGCCAGCCACGCCACCGTGATCCGCGCCCCCAAGGGTGCGCCCGCTCCCACGGGACGCAAGCTCGTAGGCTTCCTCGTGACCTACAGCCGCAACCCCCAGGGCAAGGCTTTCAACATCTATGAGGGCAAGAACTTCATTGGCCGCGACCGCCAGAACGACGTGGCCGTGCCCGAAGACAACCAGATGTCCGGCCGCCACATGTCTATCCTCTACCGCAACGTGGACAACAAGTTCAAGTTCCGCGACGAGCAGTCGAGCAACGGCACTTTCATCAACGAAGAACTCCTCGACGAAGGCGAACTCCAGAACTACGCACAGATTCGCTGCGGCGGCACGGTCTTCACCTTCATTGCTATTCCCCAAAACCGTTAATTCATGGAAAACTACATCATAGCCAACTGCACGGACGTGGGTCGCGTGCGCCAGGTAAACGAAGACAGCATGACCACCTTCGACTCGCCCAACGGGCGGGTCATCGTGGTGTGCGACGGCATGGGCGGACAGAACGCGGGCGACGTGGCCTCGCAGCTGGCCGTCAAGGTGATCGAGGACATCCTCATCGACAACGCCTTCAACAGCCCCGCGGAGGCCATCACGCAGTCGATCGTCGCTGCGAACAACGCCATCCTGCGCCAGGCTGCCCAGAACCCCGACCTCGGAGGCATGGGCGCTACCTGCGTCATGCTCATCATCAAGGACGGCAAGGTCCACTACGGATGGGTCGGCGACAGCCGCATCTACTACGTGGCCGGGAACAACATCATGCAGCTCTCGAAGGACCAGTCGTATGTGCAGCAACTCGTGGACGCGGGCGAAATCTCTGAGGAGGAGGCCGAACACCACCAGGACAAGAACCAGATTACCAACGCCCTGGGCGTGGACGGCATGACGCCGCCGGAAATCGGCGAGTCGCCCATCACGCCGGCCGTGGGCAGCGTGTTCCTGCTCTGCTCCGACGGCTTGAGCGGCATGGTGAACAACCAGAATATCCTCGCCACGGTGGCGAACAAGAAACTCTCGCTGAAGCAACGCGCCGACCAGCTCGTGCAGCAGGCTCTCGAAGCCGGCGGCCTGGACAACGTGACGGTGCAGCTCGTGGAGTTCGGCACGGCCGTAGCCGAGGAGAGCAACGGCGCGCCGCGCATCGTGACGCAGTTCGAAAGCCCCGCCATCTCCAACACGGGCAAGCGAGCCGCCGGCCGGAAGAAGGGCTTGTCTACCATCCTCATGTATGCCGGCTGCGCCGTCGGCACCCTGCTGCTCTGCGGCGGCACCTTTTGGTTCTTCAGCCAAGAGAAAGAGGAAAAGAAGGTGGAAACCACGGTGAGCAGCCCTGCCCACAAAAGCCACGAGTCCAGCAGCGAACCCCGGAAAGCTGAACCCACGGCACGCCCTGCGGCTTCCACACCCGCAGCACGCACTGCAGCGTCCAGTGCTAAGGCTTCTGGGAAGAATGACAAGAAAGGCAATACTAAGGATAAGGCTGAAAAAACTGCAGAGAAGGGCAAAAAGCCTGGAAAAGGCTCATCCCAAATTACCAAGGAGGCTAAGGATAAAATAACCCCCCCAAAGCCAGAAGAAGTAAAGCCTAAACGCGAAATGAAGAAGGAGAACAACTCCAAGGAAAAGGCAGATCAACCCTCCTAATAACCAACATCCCCCACTCCATACCTTTTCCATTCCCTACCCCCTTCCCCCAGAACTATAGTTTCTCATGAAGCAAATCGGTATATACGAAGTTTACGATGAGCCCATTGCCCGCGGCGGCATGGGGCAGATTTACCGCGGCGTGGACCCCCAAGGGCACCAAGTAGTGGTAAAAGAAATTCTGCCCGAGTTCGCGAGCGATGGCTCCATCGTGAGCCGCATCGAGAAAGAGGTGAAATTTCTGCTCAGGATGGACCACCCCTCCATCGTGAAACTCTATTCGGCCTTCCGCGACCCCGTCACGGACTGCTACTACATCGTGATGGAGTACGTAGAAGGCATGAACCTCGAAACGTACGTGCTCCAGAACGGGCCTATCCCCCCCGAAGAGGCCGTGGCCATGGTGAACAGCGTCCTCGATGCCCTCCAGCATGTCCACAACGCCCTCATCATCCACCGCGACATCAAGCCCTCCAACATCATGGTGCGCCCCGACAAGAGCATCTGCCTCCTGGACTTCGGCGTCTCCAAGTCGCTGGCACCGGGCGAAGAGTCGCTCACCGCACTCGGCACCGTCATCGGGACCACGGGCTACATGAGCCCCGAACAGGCCACCGGCTTCTCCATCGACTACCGCTCGGACTTCTACTCCCTCGGTTGTGTCATGTTCTTCATGCTCACGGGGCACCACGCCCTGCCGCAGACGGACAACGAAGTGGATATGGCCGATGCCATCAAGCAGAACGACATCCCGCCGCTCTCCACCTACGTCCCCAACCTGCCGCCCATCCTCCAGCGCATCGTCTCCAAAGCCACGAGGCTCGACATCCGCGAACGCTACCAGACCTGCTACGAGTTCAAGCGCGACCTCGACAACGGCACCAAGGAACGCACCGGCGGCAACCGCCCGCAGTCCGTCAGCGTCAGCATTGGCCGCGACCAGTGCGACATCGTCGTCACCGACTCGAACTGCCGCATCAGCCGCCACCATGCCGACGTGGAACTCATAGTCAATACCGGAAACACCAGCTATGTGTTCAAGGACTGCAGTTCCAACGGCACGTACATCAACGGCCAGATTGTAAAAGGCAAGGAGGTCTACATCTCCTCCCACCAGCCCGACCCCGAAATCTACCTCGCCTGCGTGCAGGAAGGCTACCTGGACTGGGGCCTCGTAAAGGCGGAGTTGAAAAAACGGTCGCAGGCTTTGGAAAACCTGTCGCAGGGACTGAAAGACCAAGGCCAGCCCCAGGAAGACGACCCCATACAGGAGAAGAAGCCCGAAGAGCCCGTGCACGTGAATCCGGAAAAGACGTCGTTCGTGTCGAAGGAAAAGAACCAATTCTCCTCCGCCCCGACCCGCAAGAAGAGCCGCTCGCTCCGCTACGCCCTCCTCGGCCTCGGTGCCACCGCCTGCGTGGCCCTCGGCGTGAGCATCTCGTGGTTCGTGATGCGCACCTACGTTCTCCAGCCCCCCACCCCCGTCCCCGTCGTCTCCGAAACCGACACCACCAGGGTAGCCCCCGCCGCCCGTACCGCGAGCCCCGACACCTACTCCGCCGGTTCGTCGCCCGTAGACAGGGCCATAAGGCGCACTCAGGAGAAAAATAACGGCACAAAGAGCAAGGGGGACAATAAGAGCAGCAAGTCAAATCGCAGTATGAAAAAGTCATACGTCGATGGGCCTGTAGAGAAAAATGCCTACTACGAAGCCTGCGACAGCGTAGCCAGCTGGTAGTCCGAGACGCAGCATCAGGCAACCCACCTTGCCTCACCTCATGCAATAGCCCAACGCCTATCGGTCTATATCCAACGATAAACGGCCCATACCCAACGCCAATCGGTCTATA
>CALZMA010000171.1 GCA_945788445.1 uncultured Bacteroidales bacterium
GCGGAGGGGGAAGAGGGAGGGGGCGATGGGGCGAGGCTTGGCGTGCGCTGTGCGGGACGGAGAAACGTTCTGAAAAACAAATTGAAAAACTTTGTAAGAATTATTTTGTCTTTCAATCACCTTGCACTACCTTTGCTACCGCAATTCTTTAAAACAAAATACTATGACACTGATTAAATCCATCTCCGGCTTCCGCGGAACCATCGGCGGCCGCACTGGTGATACCTTGAACCCCGTTGACATTGCGAAATCGGTATCGGCTTACGCCTCTCTGCGCGAGAGAATCGTGAACCGCACCTACCGCCGCAAGATTGTCGTAGGCCGCGATGCCCGCATCTCGGGCGAAATGGTGACCCACGTGGTTTGCGGTACACTCATGAGCATGGGCTTCGACGTAGTGAACATCGGCCTGGCCTCCACGCCGACCACGGAACTCGCCGTGACCATGGAACGCGCCTGCGGCGGTATCATCATCACCGCCAGCCACAACCCCAGACAGTGGAACGCCCTGAAGTTCCTCAACGAGAAGGGTGAATTCCTCCCGCCCGAAGAGGCTTCGGAAGTAGTGCGCAAGGCCAACAGCAGCGACTTCGAGTTTGCCGACGTAGACAGCCTCGGCTGCTACACGAAGAACTACAGCTACGACCAGCGCCACATCGAGATGGTGAAAGACCTCGAACTCGTCGACATCGAAGCCATCCGCCGCGCACACTTCTCGGTGGCTATCGACACGGTGAACTCCGTGGGTGGCATCATCCTGCCCAAGCTCCTCGGACAGCTCGGCGTAACCCAGGTGACGGGCCTCAACACCGAACCTACCGGCGACTTCGCACACAACCCCGAACCGCTCAAGGAACACCTCAGCGAAATCCGCAACCTGCTCCGCAAGGGACGCCACGACCTCGGTATCGTCGTTGACCCGGATGTTGACCGCCTCGCCCTCGTTTGTGAAGACGGCTCCATGTTCGGCGAAGAAAACACCCTCGTGGCCTGTGCCGACTACGTGCTCCAGCACACCCCTGGCCCCACGGTTTCGAACCTCTCCTCTACCCGCGGTCTCCGCGACGTCACGGAGAAGTACGGCTGCAACTACACGGCTGCTGCTGTGGGCGAAGTGAACGTGGTGACGAAGATGAAGGAGACCGGTGCCGTCATCGGCGGCGAAGGCAACGGCGGTGTCATCTATCCCGCTGCCCACTCCGGCCGCGACGCCCTCGTAGGTATCGCCCTCATCCTCACCCACCTGGCCAAGACGGGCATGCGCGCCTCTGAACTCCGCGACTCGCTCCCGCAGTACTACATCGCCAAGAACCGCATCGACCTCGACCCGACGACCGACATCTTCGCCGTGCTGAAGAAGGTGAAGGAACTCTACAAGGACGAGAAGGTCACCGACATCGACGGCGTGAAAATCGACTTCGCCGACAAGTGGGTACACCTGCGCAAGAGCAACACCGAACCGATCATCCGCGTCTACTCCGAAGCGCACACCATGGAGGAAGCCGACGCCCTCGGCAAGCAGATCATGGATATCGTCTACAACATGACGCAGAAATAATAGCCTCTCACCAGCCCCCTGCCCGCAAGGGCCGGGGGACTTGGCTTTCGGGACTGGAAATTAGAAACGCCGCTCCACGCGAAGCTGCCTGCCCACGGGGAAACCCACACTCCCCGCGGCAAAAACGGCCGTTCCTAATTCCCAGTCCCTTTCCTTCCCAACCTCTCACAGCCTAAAGCATTCCAACGTGAAAAAGAATTTGCTGATATTCTCGCCCCTGCTCTTCCCCGCAGTGGCCGCCGCACAGGGCAACTACAACATCGTCTACATCATGACGGACGACCACACGGCACAGATGATGAGCTGCTACGACAACCGCTTCGTGGAAACGCCCCACCTCGACCGCATCGCGGCCGACGGCGTGAAGTTCGTCAACTCCTACGTGGCCAACTCGCTCTCCGGACCCAGCCGCGCCTGCATGATTACGGGCAAGCACTCGCACAAGAACGGCTTCACCAACAACGAGCATGCCATCTTCGACGGCTCGCAGCAGACCATGCCGAAGCTGCTCCAGAAGGCGGGCTACCAGACGGCTATCGTCGGCAAGTGGCACCTCGTGTCGCTCCCCACGGGCTTCGACTACTGGAACATACTGCCCGAACAGGGGGACTACTACAACCCGGACTTCATCACCATGCAGAACGACACGGTGAGGGAGAAGGGCTACGTGACAAACGTCATCACCGACAAGGCCATCGACTGGCTCGAACACAAGCGCGACCGCTCGCGCCCCTTCGCACTCTTCATTCACCACAAGGCATGCCACCGCTGCTGGCTGCCCGAGATGAAGTACCTGCGCGAGTATGAGGACAAGACGTTTGCCCTGCCCGAGACTTTCTACGACAACTACGAGGGCCGCAAGGCGGCACAGGCGCAGGAAATGGAAATCGCGGACAACCACGACATGGACCTCGTCTACGACAACAAGCTCTACCGCCCGGGCATGCGCACCCGACTCACGGACAACTACCTCCGCATGATTTCGCGCATGGACAGCGCCGACCTGCAGCAGTACAACGATGTCTACGAGCCCATTGCACGCGACTTCTACCGCCAGAACCTCACGGGGAAGGCGCTCGCCGAATACAAGTACCAGCGCTACATGCGCGACTACGCGAAGGTGCTGAAATCGCTCGACGACAACATCGGACGCACTCTGGACTACCTCGAACAGCAGGGCCTGCTGGAGAACACGCTCGTGGTCTACACCTCCGACCAGGGCTTCTACATGGGCGAGCACGGATGGTTCGACAAGCGCTTCATGTATGAGGAATCCTTCGCCACGCCGCTCGTGATGCGTCTGCCCAAGGGTCTGGACGCAAGGGGCGACATCAGCGAACTGGTGCAGAACATCGACTACGCGCCCACTTTCCTCGAACTCGCCGGTGCTCCCGTTCCCGAAGACATCCAGGGCGAGTCGCTCGTGCCTCTGCTCAAGGGCAAGCACCCGAAGAACTGG
The DNA here is from genome assembly GCA_945788445.1 of uncultured Bacteroidales bacterium. Taxonomy (GTDB): domain Bacteria; phylum Bacteroidota; class Bacteroidia; order Bacteroidales; family Bacteroidaceae; genus Alloprevotella. Next base: position 3,018 of record CALZMA010000171.1, read on the forward strand.
CGCAAGAGCCTCTACTACCACTACCACGAATACCCCGCCGAACACTGCGTGAAGCGCCACTACGGCGTGCGCACGGCCGACGGCTGGAAACTCATCCACTTCTACCGCGACATCAACGAGTGGGAACTCTACAACCTCAACGAGGACCCGCAGGAACTCCACAACCTCTACGGCCAGCCGGGCACGGAGAAGGTGACGCAGAAGCTGATGAAGGAACTCGTGCGCCTGCAAGAGCAGTACGACGACCAGGATGCGCTCAAGCTGAACAACTTGTAAAAACAAACCTCCCACGCTCCGCAGGCCACAAGGCAAGTTCGGGCGTGGGAGGTGCGCAAAGCGGAGGCCCGAAGGGTTGCAAAATCCCGGCATAAGCCGAATTCGGGCGTGGGAGGCGCGCAAACAAAACCCCGAAGGGGTTGCAAGCTCCCAGCCCAGGGCAAGCGAGCGCAGCGAGCGGCACCCTGGGTTGGACAGACGCGCAAACGATGCGCCCCGAAGGGGCAAAAGCA
>CALZMA010000172.1 GCA_945788445.1 uncultured Bacteroidales bacterium
ATGCTCTTGGTTTCCTCATCAAGGGCTACATATCCCAATACCAGATGGTTTGGGTGCGACGGTCCCGGCACCGCCCCCGCCGGCGAACCGAAGGGGTCGGCCCGCCGCACCCTCTACCGCGACCCCGACGACAAGTTGCTCGGCGGCGTGATGGCCGGACTCTGTCGCTTCTTCGGCGGCACGGACCCGCTGCCCTGGCGCATCATCCTCGTCATCCTCTCTTTCTTCAGCTTCCAGATAGTCTCGGTCATCTACCTCATTGCCTGGGCCCTCATCCCGCAGGCGAAGACTTCTGAAGAACGCCTGCGCATGCAGGGGAAACCCGTCACGCCCGACACGCTCAACGAAGAGCTCATGAAAACTACCCGCGCAACGGCCGACTACCTGCGCTCGAAGGACTTCCGCACCTCCACGCAGAACACCTTCCGCTCGCTGCTCAACATCCTCGCCACGGGCATCCGCATCGCCGTGCTCTTCTTCCTCGCCATCGTGCTCCTGGGCCTCGTGGTCCTCTTGGGCCTCATCCTCTTCGGCGCATGGGGGACGGCCGAATGGATGGCCGACATGAACATCTACGACCACGACCTGCTCCTCGTGCTCCAGTCGCGCCCGGGCCTCGTCTGGCAACTGGTGATTGCGGCCGTTTCGGGCTGCGCCTGCGTCTTCATCGCGCTCTTCGGGCTGCTGCGCTCGCTGCTCGTGACCCAGGCCGACCGGGCCCTCAAGACGAGCACGAAGATCGTGCTGACCATTGTCTGCATCCTCTCGCTGGCCACCGCCGTCACCTTCACCATCCTCAGCCTCGTGCAACTCGAAGGCGCGCACCAGACCACGTACATCCAGGCGAACACGAAGGACGGCTACTTCATGCGCGACTATGACCGCGACCGCGCCGCCGACCTCGGCTGGAAGGTGCAGCGCTACGCCAACTGCAACTTCGACGAGAGTCTCTTCCGCACGACGGGCGGCTTTGAGGCCGGCGAGGACTGCCGCGTGGAGTACATGCGCTTCAACCGCCACGACAACCTCAAGCCCATGGAGGTGTGGATGGAAAGGCAGGTCAATCTGCCCGCAGGCCGCTACCACCTCGAAGCCATCGGCTATGCGGCGGGCAAGGGCGTGCAGGTCTATGCGCGCAACGGCAAGGAACTCCTGGCACAGAAGGAAATCCCGCTCGACAATCCCGACGGGAAGGGCAACATGCAGACCATGTCGCTCGACTCGCTCGTCCGCTACGACTTTTTCAAGCCGCTCAAGGGCGAACCCGTCAATGAGGACTTCGACGACCACAAGGAGGGCTGGAGCATCGTGCGCTCGGCTTCGTTCGACCACGCGGGCGGTACCGTGCAACTCGGCATCTGCAACCAGGCGAAGCTCCTGGGGCAGCCGGCCAACGACTTCCCCGCACGCAAGTTCGGCCTGATGGACCTGCGCCTCGTGGCCGACTCGCTGGCCGCGGCGAAATAAAAATCCGCCCGCCCCGTGTAGCAAAACCGCGGGGCGTGCGTCATATAGGCGGACTTTTCCAAAAGAACCTTTCCTATCCCGGACAATGAAGAAGAAACATACATTGGTTTTCATGGCCTTGGCGCTCACGGGCGCCTCGGCCTTTGCACAAGCTCCCGGCTCGCTTACGGTCGAAGGCACGGTGGTGGACTCGCTGACGCAGTCGGCCGAACCCTACGCCACGCTCCGCCTGCTCCGCGCGGGGGAGAAACAGGCTTTCAAGGCTCTCACGGCCGACGCGCAGGGGCACTTCCGCCTCGAACTGCCCAAGGCCGGACGCTACACCCTGGAGTGCGCGGTGCTGGGCAAGCAGACGCTCCGCCGCGAGGTGGTGGCCGACGGCCGCACCTCGGTGTCGCTCGGCACGCTCCAGATGCAGGACATCACGGGGGCTCTCGGCACGGCCACGGTGACCGCGGCGCGGCCCTTGGTGAAGACGGAAATCGACAAAATCGCCTACTCGCTGGCCGACGACCCCGACGCGAAGACGAGCACCCTGCTCGACATGCTCCGCAAGGTGCCCATGGTGACGGTGGACGGCGAGGACGAAATCAAGGTGAAGGGCAGCACGGGCTTCAAGGTCTACGTGAACGGCAAGCCCAACCAGATGATGTCGGCCAAGCCGGCGGACATTTTCAAGGTCTTCCCCGCCTCGGCCGTCAAGAAGATTGAGGTCATCACGGACCCCGGCGCGAAGTACGACGCGGAGGGACTCACGGGCATCCTCAACATCGTGACGGAAGAGAACGCGAAGACGGACGGCTACACCTTCTCCCCGACGCTCGGCCTCACGAACCGGGGCATGCACGGCGGCCTCTTCGGCATGGTGCAGGCCGGGAAGTTCACGCTCTCGGCCAACTATTCGGTCGGCCACTCCACGCAGCCGGACTGCTCCATCACGCAGGAACGCGAGAGCTTCGCCGATGCCGCCAACCACCTGTTCCGCGAGAACGGAAGCGTGGCCGACAATTCGGGCACCTGGCATTTCGGCTCGCTCGAGGCGAGCTACGAACTGGACAAGCACAACCTCTTCAGCCTCTCGGCGGGCATCATGAGCTACAAGGGGGACTTCCTCTACAGCTCGCAGAGCCTCATGACGCAGGCCGACGGCACGCGCCGCTACGGCTACGCCCACCGCATGGAGGGCAAGATTGACAACCCCTCGTTCAACCTGGGCTTCGACTACCAGCACTCGTTCGGCAAGGAGGGCCAGATGCTGACGCTCTCGTACCGCCTCGACAACTCGCCGACCCGCGACACGCGCCGCTCGACCTACTCCTTCGCGCCCGACGAGGTGCTGCCGTTCGAACTCGCCGACCTCTCGAACTTCGACAAGAAGCGCTTCACGGAACAGACGGGCCAGGTGGACTTCACCTCCCCGCTCGGGAAAATCCACGAACTGAGCTTCGGCGCAAAGTACATCAACCGGCAGAACCGGAGCACGGCCCTGGAACAGCAGCGCCCCTCGGGCTCGGACGCGGACTTCGCCACGAACGACGAGAACAGCGTGCGCTACCGCCACCAGACGGACATCGTGGCGGGCTACGTGGAGTATAAGCTGAAACTCGAGAAACTCTCGGCACGCATCGGCACGCGCTACGAGTATTCCCACGTGCGGGCCTCCTACCCCGGCCGCGCGGCGGCGGGCTTCACGAAGTCGCTCAGCGACCTCGTGCCGAACGTGAGCCTGGGCTACAGCCTGAGCCAGCTGCACATGCTGAAGTGCTCCTACTCCATGCGGGTGGGCCGCCCGGGCATCAACTACCTCTCGCCCTACGTGCAACACAACAACCCGACGGAGCTGAGCTACGGCAACCCGGCCCTGGAGTCGGAACGCTACCACTCGCTGAGCCTCGACTTCAGCTCGTTCACGCCCAAGCTCATGCTGAACGCGTCGCTGGGCTACGGATGGTCGAACAACGGCACGATGGAGTACCAATTCATGAAGGAAGGCGTTCTCCACAAGACCTTCGAGAACATGCTGCACCAGAAGAACCTCAC
>CALZMA010000173.1 GCA_945788445.1 uncultured Bacteroidales bacterium
CTACACCTCCATCATGAGAATACTGCTTTTAGGGGATTACAGCAACGTGCACCACACGCTGGGTGAGGGCCTGCGCAAGCTGGGCCACGAAGTGGTGGTGGCCTCCGACGGCGACGGCTGGAAAAACTATCCGCGTGACGTGGACATGCGGCGCCGTTCCCTCTCCCCTATCGACAGTTTCACCTTCCTGCTGCGCACGCTTTGGCAGTTCCGCAGTTTCCGGGGGTTCGATGTGGTGCAGATTATCAATCCTGTCTTCCTCAGTCTCTGTGCCGAACGCATTCCGCCCTTCTTCAACTACCTGAAGCGGAACAACGGCAAAATCGTTATGGGCGCCTTCGGGATGGACCATTATTATATAAAGGCGTGTCTCGACTACAAGACCTTCCGCTACAGCGATTTCAACATGGGCGACAAGGAACGCATTTCGGACGAAAACGAGAGCTTCAAGCGCGACTGGCTCTACGGACCTAAGGGCGAGCTCAACCGGCGCATTGTGCCGCAGGCAGATGCCATTGTGGCCGGACTCTACGAATATTACGTGAGCTACCGCGGACACTGTCCCGAGGCGGAGGGCAAACTCCACTTCATCCCCTTCCCTATCGTGCCCCAACCGAAGCTCCTGAATTGCTACAACGCGGCCGAACCGCTCAAAATCTTCATCGGCATACAGCGTCAGCGCAGCGCCTACAAAGGCACAGACCTCATGCTGCGGGCCGCCCGCCGCGCAGCGGAGCGTTTCCCCGAAGCCTGCCAGCTGGAAATCGCCGAGAACGTGCCTTTCGAAACGTACAAGAAAATGCTCAACGAGGCACACGTGCAGCTCGACCAACTCTATTCCTACACGCCCGCCATGAATGCCCTCGAAGCCATGGCACGCGGCACCATCGTGGTGGGAGGCGCAGAACCCGAACACTACGCGCTCATGGACGAACCGCTGCTCCGCCCCATGGTGAACGTGGAGCCCAACGAAAATAGTGTCTACGAGGCCCTCTGCGACCTCATCGAGAACCGCGCCAAGCGCGTGCCCGAGATGCAGGCGGAAAGTCAAGCCTTCATTGCCCGCCACCACGATTACCTCAAAGTGGCGAAACGCTACGAGGCAATTTATAAAGAATTAGGAATGAGGAGTTAGGAATGAGGAATTAGGAGTGAGGAATTAGAATTTTGGAATGAGGAGTTAGGAATTAGGAATTACTCCGCGTTCCATCGGCGCAGCCTAATTCCTAATTCCTCATTCCACATTCCTAATTCCTAAATCCGAACTCCTCATTGAACTATGCGTTTAGTCGTTTCCATCCTCCTCTGCTGCCTCTGGGCAATCTCCCTCCCCGCCCTTTCGCAGCGTCCTGCACCCCCCGAGATGGAGTGCGACAGCGTCATGGCCAAGACCTTCGCCCGAACGGCCGCAGCGCCCCTCGCCACGCAGAACCATACCACAACCATTTACCTCAAGCACCGCATGCAGACGCACCGCAACGGGCAGTGGGTGCGCTATGTTCCGGGCATGCTCCGGCTCGAGCCCGGTGACCACGACTATTTTACAGAAGCCCACCTCAAGCAGCAATACCACTCCACAGGACTTGTCGATGCCAAGATGCTCGCCTACTCCACCACGGCGCGCTACCAGACACAAAACCGTTTTCTCACCGCAGACCCGCTGAAACTCCACCTCTTCTACACCCGTCTCTTCCCCTCTGGCCCGCTCAACCCCTTCCATCCGCGCAACAAGGGCTACTACCGCTACGCTTTCATGCACTTTACCCAAGTGGGCGAAAGCAGCACAGTGCGCATCGCCTTCAAGCCGCGGTGGAACAACAACCAGCTCGCCTCGGGCTATGCCGACATCGACCCGACAGACGGCACCATCCGCGCCGCTTCCGTCAACTTCTACAACCAGTTCCAGACCTTCAGTGCCAACATCCGCTGCACGGCAGCAGAAGGGACGTCGGACCTCCCCGCCACCATGCGCCTCGTCTCCAAGTTCCGCTTCAACGGCAACCGCGTGGACGAGGTGAGCGAACTTACCTACTCCTACCCTACCGCCACGGCACCCCTGCAAGCCGACACCCTTGCAACGAGCACGCACGACATCACGGCACAGTGCCTCGTGCGCGTCGACACGGCGCGGGCACTGCGCGACAATGTCCTTTACTTCGACAGCCTCCGCCCTGCCCCGCTCCGCACCGAGGAAGCCAACTTGCTGGCCGCACACAGGAAACCTGTGCGCCACCCGTCTGACACGCTGGCCATAACGGGCGATGCAGCCCCCATCTACCAACTCAGCTCCACAGTGCGCTGGACCGACGAACTCTTTTCTTCGCACACGCTGCGCTGGGGAAGTTCGGGCCGCTCCACCGTGAAGCTGCCGCCGCTGCTCACGCCCTCCATGGTCGAGTGGAGCGGCAAGAAAGGCGTAAGCGTGCGGACGCGCTTCCACTTCGGCTTCAACGTGCTCAGCAACGCCGGCGAACCCAACCTTTCCATCGACCCTCGTTTGGCATACAGTTTCAAGCAAAAACAAGTCTATTGGGAACTCCCCCTGCACCTGCGCTTTTGGCCGCGCCTTGACGGCAGTTTCCGGCTGAAATGGGGCGGAGGCGCACACAGCTACAACAACCGCCAGGCCAAGGCCCTCCTCCAGCACCTGGAGAACTTTGAAGCCTACGACTCGCTCGTGAAAGCCATCGAAGGCTACCTCTTCCACGACTACCGCGATGCCTACACGCGCGCTGATTTTAGTGTATCCCCAGTACCGGGTCTCACCTTCACGGTGGGCGGCCGTCACCACCTGCGCAGCCTTATCGACCGCAAGGCCGCTGCCGCCCAGCCTTACCTCTTGCGCAACCTCGCGAGCGTAGCCCCCCACTTCGAGGTGAGCATCACCCCCGGGGCCTATTACTACCGCGAACACACGGGCCGCCGCGTGCCCCTCTATTCCCACTGGCCCACCCTCGTGCTGAGCTACGAACGCGGCTACTCCGTGGGACGCGGCCAGACCCACTACGAACGCCTCGAAGCCGATGCGCGCTACCGCTTAGACCTCTACGCCATGCGCAGCCTCTTCCTCCGTTGCGGTGCGGGTGCCTTCACCCGGCGTGGCATCGACTGTTTTCTCGACTACGACTACTTCCGCTACAGCTTCATGCCGCAGGGATGGTCTGACGAGTGGGCGGGCGAATACCAGCTCCTCTCCTCCCGCTGGTACAACGAGTCGCGCTACTATGTGCGGGCCACCGCCACTTACGAAAGCCCCCTGCTCCTCCTTGGCCGCCTGGGCTTCACCTCGCGCTATGTGCAGACCGAACGCCTCTACCTCAACCTCCTCAGCGTTCACAAGCTCCCGCTCTACACCGAACTGGGCTACGGTGCCACCACCCACCTTTTCGACTTCGGCACCTTCCTCAGCATAGCCCCCGACCGCAGCCTCGGCTTCGGCTTCAAGATGGCCTTCAGGCTGTTTGAATGAGAAACGTCATTCAATGAGGAATGAGGAATTAGAAATT
>CALZMA010000174.1 GCA_945788445.1 uncultured Bacteroidales bacterium
GCGTCCATCACGGCGCTGGGGCGGCCGGTGGAGGTGAAGGCTCCCATGTCGTAGGACTCCCAACCGAGGGGAACGTACCACTGCGGGCGCCAGGCACCGTAGACCTCGGGCTCCCAGTAGAACACACCGGCGCAGACCGTGCGGCCGAGGGCGCGCGCTTGGGTCATGAAGTCGTTCGTGACCTGCACGGCGAGGCTTTCGTTGGCCACCTTCACGCCAAATTCCGAAACCATCACGGGCACGCCGTAGCGGGCCTGCAGGCGCTTGATTTGCGTGAGGGCCGCGGTGTTGAGTTCGCGCCACGTCTTCGAGCCATCGTCGGCCTGGGGATAGTGCGAGAGGGCAATCATGTCCATCTGCGCGCCGGCAGCCTTGAACTTGTCGAACCACCATTGGTTGTCCTCGTAGGCGTGGTTGAGGTGAGGCATCACGAGGGCCTGGGGGAAGATTTCCTTCGCCGCGCGGTAGCCCGCCATGTAGAGTTCGGCAAAGCGGTTCCAGCCACCGTCGAGGTCTCCCTTGTTGTCCCAGAGCTGTCCGGCGGGGTGCATCATGCCGTTGCGCGTTTCGTTGCCCACCTGCACCCAAGCCACGTCCACGCCGGCCGCCTTGATGCCCTGGAGCACGGAGCGCACGTGTTCGGCCACGGCGGTGCAGAGCTGCGCCTGGTCCTTGTCCGCCCAGTCGAGCGGCATGTCCTGGCGCGAAGGGTCGGCCCACCAGTCGGAGAAGTGGAAGTCAATCATCAGGTTGTGTCCCGCCGCGCGGCAAGCCTTGGCCTTGGCCAGCACGTCGGCCGCGCCGGAATAGCTGCCGCAGCCCTTCTTTTCGGGATTGACCCAGACGCGGAGGCGCACCGCATTCACGCCGAGCGAACGCATCAGTTCGGGACACTCGCGGGCCTTGCCCTGCGCGTCGTAGAACTTGCGGCCGCCGTCGGCCATTTCGGTGTACCAGCTGATGTCCGCGCCGCGCACGAAGTCGCTGACGGGTTCGGGCTGCGTGAGGTCGGGCTGTTGGGGAGTGTCCGGTTGCTCCGTGCCACCGCCCTGGGGCGGCGTGGGCTGTTCGGGGTCGTCGTTGCCGCCGCAGGCCGTGGCGGCAAGGGCGAGGAAGAAGGAGAGGAAGAATGTGAGCTTTTTCATATTTGGGGAAAAAGAAATTTCGTGGAAACGTGGGTTATCGCAATACCGTGGGCGCTACGGGCAGACTGGCCTCGCCGTCCTTCAGCCCCTTGCCCTTCACGCGCAGGGTGGCAGTGCCCTGCCCCGTGGTGGCCTGGACCACGACGGTGAGCATGCCGCCGAAGGCGTGCATGTGGGGCAGGTGGAAGAGTTCGAGCGAAGTGGGGTCGCCGTTGGCCACGGCGCGGAAGCGGGCGGCACCCGCCACGTCGAAGGAGAGTTCGCCGTCGAAGTGGGGGCAGAGGTTACCGTCCTTGTCCACCACCTTCACGGTGAAATAGGCGAGGTCCTTGCCGTCGGCGCGGAGCATGTCGCAGTAGCTCGGCACCACCTCGATGTGGTGCGCCTTGCCCGCCGTCCTCACTTGTCGGCGAGCCGCCTCGCGGCCCTGTGCATCGTAGGCCACCACCTCGAGCGTGCCCGGTTCATACTTCACCTCGTTCCACATGAGGCGGTAGCGCTCCTCCACGGTCTTGGCCTGCTCGCGGGAAGCCTTCGTGCGGCGGCCGAGGCTCTTGCCGTTGAGGAAGAGTTCGGCCGAGGGGTAGGACGTGTAGACAAACACGGGGGTCACCTTGCCGCGGCGGTCGGGCCACGTCCAGTGGGGAAGGATGTGGAGCGTTTCGGCCCCGCGGTTCCACTGGCTGCGGTAGAGGTAGAAGCGGTCCTTGGGCAGCGAGGCGAGGTCGATGATGCCGAACATGGAAGAATGGTTGGGCCAGGCGTCGGTGTCGTAGGGCGAAGGCTCGCCGAGGTAGTCGAAGCCCGTCCAGACGAACTGGCCGATGGTCCAGTCGTAGTCTTCGGCCAGGGCAAGGTCGATGTCGGGGATATTGGACCACGAGCAATAGTCGAGGTCGTAGCTGCAGCTCTGGTGGTCGGGCGTGACGGCGTCGGCCTTGCGCTGCACGGGGAAATGGTAGACGCCGCGCGAGCTCACCGTCGACGACGTTTCCGACCCGAGCACGATGTTCTGCGGCAGGCGGGCGTAAGCCTCCTCGTAGCGGTGGGCGCGGTAGTTGAAGCCCGGGATGTCGAGCATGGCGGCAAACCCGTTGTCGAGTACGCACGACACCTGGTCCATGCCGCAGGTCACGGGTCGCGTGGGGTCCTCGCGGTGGCAGATGTCGCGGAGGAACTTCGCCACCTTGTAGCCCTCTTCGGAGCACTGCGTCGGCACCTCATTGCCCACGCTCCACATCACCACCGAAGGGTTGTTGCGGAACTGGCGGAGCATGTTCACCATGTCGCGTTCGGCCCATTCGTCGAAATAGCGGTGGTAGCCGTTGTCGCACTTGGCGATGTCCCATTCGTCGAAGGGTTCGAGCATCATCATGAAGCCCATTTCGTCGCAGAGCTGCACGAGTTCGGGTGCCGGCATGTTGTGCGAGGTGCGGATGGCGTCGCAGCCCATGTCCTTGAGCATGAGCAGCTGGTGGCGCAGGGCACTCACGTTGATGGCCGCGCCGAGCGGACCGAGGTCGTGGTGGAGGCAGACGCCCTGGAACTTGCGGTGCCGGCCGTTGAGGTAGAAGCCCTTGTCGGCCACGAACTCAATGCTGCGCACGCCGAAGGGCGTTTCGTAGACATCCTGGATGCGGCCGGCCGCCCGCACGGTGGTGGTGGCTTTATAGAGGTAAGGCGTTTCGGGACTCCAGAGGTGGGGCTGTTCGATGGTGAGGTGCTGTTCGAAAGGTTCGCCGTGGTTGATGTAACCCACGTTCTGCTTCCGGGCCACCACCTTGCCCTCCGCATCGCGCACGACGGTTTCGAGCGTGAGCAGGCAGGTGTCGGCCCCCTCCACCGTGGTGCGGAGGCAGACCGAGGCAAAGTCGGCAGCCACGTGGGGCGTGGTGAGCTGCGTGCCCCAGACGGGCACGTGGATAGGCTCCGTCTCCACCACGCGCACCTTGCGGTAGAGCCCTGCGCCGGGATACCAGCGGCTGGACTGCGGCCGGTTCTCGAGGCGCACGGCCAGCGTGTTCTCGCCGCCGTCGGGGCGGACGAGGCCGGTGACATCGCAATGGAAAGAGTTGTAGCCGCAGGGCCAGAAGATGGCTTCGCGGCCGTTCACGTAGACGCGTGCCTCGCTCATGGCCCCGTCGAACACCAGGGTGCAGCGCTTGCCGGGCGTGGCGCGGAAGCTGCGGCGGTACCAGCCCACGCCCACGTAGGGAAGTCCGCCCGTGCGCCCCGTCTTCACGGAGGCTTCGGTCTCGAAGTTTTGGGTCACGGCCACCTTCTGCAAGTCGTTTTGGCGGTCGAAGGGTCCGGTGATGGCCCAGTCGTGGGG
>CALZMA010000175.1 GCA_945788445.1 uncultured Bacteroidales bacterium
CCCATGTCGATGAGGTAGTCGGCCACCTTGATTACGTCCAGGTTGTGCTCGATGACAATCACCGTGTTGCCGCGCTCCACGAGCTGGTTCAGCACGTCCATCAGCACGCGGATGTCCTCGAAGTGCAGGCCCGTGGTAGGCTCGTCGAGCACGTAGACCGTGCGGCCCGTGTCGCGCTTGGCGAGTTCCGTGGCCAGTTTCACGCGCTGGCTCTCACCGCCCGACAGCGTGGTAGAGCTCTGTCCGAGCTTGATGTAGCCGAGGCCCACCTGCTGGAGCACCTTGATTTTATGGAGAATGTGGGGCACGTTCTCGAAGAACTCCACCGCCTGGTTGATGGTCATGTCGAGCACGTCGGCAATGCTCTTGCCCTTGTAGCGCACCTCCAGCGTCTCGTGGTTGTAGCGCTTGCCGTGGCAGGCTTCGCAGGGCACGTAGACATCGGGGAGGAAATTCATCTCGATGGTCTTGTAGCCGTTGCCCTTGCAGGTTTCGCAGCGTCCGCCCTTCACGTTGAACGAGAAGCGGCCGGGCTTGTAGCCGCGTATCTTTGCCTCGGGGAGGTTCACGAAGAGCGCGCGGATGTCGGAGAATACGCCCGTGTAGGTCGCGGGGTTGGAGCGCGGCGTGCGGCCCAGCGGACTCTGGTCCACGGCCACCACCTTGTCCACCAGCTCCAGGCCCTCGAGACGTTCGTAGGGCAGCGGTTCGCGGAGCGAGCGGTAGAAATGTTGCGAGAGAATGGGGAGCAGCGTGTGGTTGATGAGCGTGGACTTTCCGCTGCCCGACACGCCCGTCACGCAGATGAGCGTGCCGAGGGGGAAGTGGGCCGTCACGTTCTTCAGGTTGTTGCCGCAGGCCCCCACGAGGGTCAGCTGCTTCTCGCCGGCGGGGCGGCGCACGGCGGGCACTTCGATGGCCCGCTCACGGTTGAGGTATTGCGCCGTCAGCGTGTGGGCCTGCAGCATCTGCTCCGGCGTGCCCTGGTAGACCACTTCGCCGCCGAGGCGTCCGGCGCGCGGACCCATGTCCACCACGTAGTCCGCGGCGAGCATCATGTCCTTGTCGTGTTCCACCACCACCACCGTGTTGCCCAAGTCGCGCAGCTTCTCGAGCGAATGGATGAGGCGCACGTTGTCGCGCTGGTGCAGGCCGATGCTCGGTTCGTCGAGGATGTAGAGCACATTGACCAGCTGCGAACCGATTTGCGTGGCGAGGCGTATGCGCTGGCTCTCCCCGCCCGAGAGCGTCATCGAGGAGCGCGAGAGCGAGAGATAGTCCAGTCCCACGTCGAGCAGGAACTTCAGCCGGGTCAGCAGTTCTTTCAGGATTTCGTGGGCAATCTGTCGGTTCTTCGCCTCCAGTTTGGGTTCCACGTTCGCCAGGAAGTCGTAGAGTTCGGCGATGTCCATGCCGGCCAGTTCGGCAATGTTCTTGCCGGCAAAGCGGTACGAGAGCGCCTCGCGGTTGAGGCGAGCGCCGTGGCATTCGGGGCAGGTTTCCGTTTTCGAAAACTGTTCCACCCAGCGCGCCGCGCCCGCCACTTCCGAGTCGGCCATCTGGCTGATGTATTTCGCGATGCCGTAGAAGTCCACATAGAGGTCCTCGGTGGTGTGGCAGACCTGGGCGGGAATGCGCAGGCGGTCGGCCGTGCCGTAGAAGATTTCGTCCATCGCCTCCTCGGGGATGTCCCCTACGGGCGTGTTGAGGTCACAGTCGTATTTCATCAGCACGGCTTCCACCTCCCAGAAAATCAGCACCTTGCTGTACTTTCCGAGCGGGGCCAGTCCGCCCTTGCGGATGGAGAGCGAAGGGTCCGGCACCACCTTGTCGCGGTCAATGACGTTCACGTAGCCCAGGCCCTTGCACTTCGGGCAGGCCCCTTGTGCCGAGTTGAACGAAAAGTTGTGGGGCGCGGGCTCGCGGTAGGCAAGTCCCGTGGTGGGGCACATGAGTTGTTTCGAGAGAAAGGCCCCCTTGTTGGCCGCCACGTCGAAGAGCAGCATGAGGCCCTCGCCCTGGCGCAGCGTCTGCGCCACACTCTTGCGGAGGCGTTCGGCATCCTTCTCCTGCACCACCAGTTTGTCGATGACCACTTCGATGTCGTGGTTCTGGTAGCGCGAGAGCTTCATGTCCTTCACCACCTCGCGGAGCTCCCCGTCCACGCGCACCGTGAGGAAGCCCTTGCGGCGCACCGATTCGAAGAGTTCCTTGTAGTGGCCCTTTCGGCCGCGCACTAAGGGAGCGAGCAGGAGCACCTTCTTTCCCTCGTAGCGCTCGAGGATGAGGCTGACGATTTGTTCCTCCGTGTACTTCACCATGCGTTCGCCCGAGAGATAGGAGTAGGCGTCGGCCGCACGGGCGTAGAGCAGGCGGAGGAAGTCATAGATTTCCGTGACGGTTCCCACGGTAGAGCGCGGGTTCTTGTTGGTCGTCTTCTGCTCGATGCTGATGACGGGGCTCAGTCCCGAAATCTTGTCCACGTCGGGGCGTTCGAGGTTGTCCAGGAAGTTCCGGGCGTAGGCCGAGAACGTTTCGATGTATCGCCGTTGGCCTTCGGCGTAGAGCGTGTCGAAGGCCAGCGAACTCTTTCCCGAGCCGCTGAGTCCCGTTACCACGCTCAGACTGTAGCGCGGGAGCGTCACGTCCACGTTCTTCAGGTTGTGGACGCGTGCCCCGAGGATTTCTATCGGAGAATGTTTCGGCATGTAGCGTCAGGGGTTAGTCCCGCCCCCGCGGTCTTCGGTGTAGCCGCGCAGCAGGTTGATGGTTTTCTTGATGTGATAGTTCTTTCCGTCCGCACCGCGGGCTTCGATGTTGAGGTAATAAGCCCCGTCGGGCACGTCGCTTCCGCCGCTGCGTCCGTCCCAGCCCCCGGCCGGGTCGTTCCATTCGTAGAGCTTCTTGCCCCAGCGGCTGAACACGATGGCGCGGAAGCGCACGATGCTCTTGTAGCCCTCCTTCACGCGGAACACGTCGTTGATGCCGTCGCCGTTGGGGGTGAAGGCGTTGGGCACTTCGAGCTTCGACTCAGCCAGCGTCACCATGAAGGGCGTGTCCATTTCGAAGGAAATGGTGTCCGTGCCCTGCACGAAGGAGATGAGGAGTTCGATGGTGAACGAACCGGACTGCTCGAAGGTATAGCTGGTCTCTTCCTCATACCGGACCAGGAAGGGCTTCTCTTCGCCGACCTTGGTGAAGCGCCATTCGTAGAGCGGCGTATAGCTCCCCACGTTTTCGGGGTTGGCCTTGAAGGTGGCGGCGAGCGGTGCGGAGCCGTCGTATTGCGTGTCGTCCACTTCCGTGCCTTCCTCGTCGATATAGGTCATGGTGGGATTGGCCGAGGGGTATTCTCCCTGTGCCCGTGCACCGAGCGCGCCGAGCAGGCACACGATGAGTATGAAAAGGGTTTGTCTCACGTTCATGCTGAGGTTTGA
>CALZMA010000176.1 GCA_945788445.1 uncultured Bacteroidales bacterium
ATGATGATGTCGGCGTATTGTTTGGTAGGTTCGATAAACTCGTCGTGCATGGGTTTGAGCACGTTGCGGTATTTGTCGATGAGCATTTCCAGGGGGTGTCCCCGTTCCGCGATGTCGCGTTCGATTACGCGGAGCAAGCGTTCGTCCGGTTCCGCATCGACGAAGATTTTGAGGTCCATGAGGTCGCGCAGCTGTTTGTCGTAGAGCGTCATGATGCCCTCCACGATAATCACGCGTCGCGGCTCCACGTGTATGGTCTCATCCAGTCGCGTGCAGGTGATGTACGAATAGGTAGGCTGTTCGATGGCCCGTCCGTGGCGCAGCTCGTCGATGTGGTGCGCAAAGAGTTTCCACTCGAAAGCGTCGGGGTGGTCGAAGTTCGTGCGTTTGCGCACCTCGAGCGGGAGGTCCGACTGGTCGTTGTAGTAAGAGTCCTGCGGTATGATGGCGACAGTGTCGGGCGGGAGCGTGTTCACGATTTTGTTCACCACGGTTGTCTTGCCCGACCCCGTTCCGCCGGCAATTCCGATGATAAGCATGGGCGTTAGGGGGTGTTAAACGTTCTTAAAAGTGCGTTTTCTTTGAGACTTTCGGCTGCGTTCGGCATAGTGAAAACAAGTTTTCCCTCTGCTCTCACTTGCACGAAAGTTCTCGCCAAGCCCAAGTGAGCAAGCTCCCTTGGGTCTTTTGGCTTAACGAAAACGTTGGGGGAATGTGCGGCGAAGGTACAAAAACGCCGCGAAACAGACCGTGCAGCAGGGCGTTTTATAGGAGAAAAAGTTGAAGAGCTTGGTGTCCGGAAGCATTCGGTGGCGAGGAGGGTCAGTCGGCAGTAGTCTGGGCGGTGGCGAGGGCGGCGGGCTTTGGTCGGGTGGCGGGACGGGCGGATTCGTCCTGCTTGCACGACAGATGACGCCAAATGCGTGCCGCAGGAGGCGATTTTGCGGGGTTATTTCTTAATTGTTCTTAATTTCACGGGGGGGGGTAAAAACGCGAAGCGTTTATTTTTGTTATTGAGTGTGAACGCTTTATCTTTGCAGGCAAGTCGGTACGGTGCTTTGCGGGGCGGGTGGTTTGCCCCGCAGATGCGTTTTTCTCCCACAGTGTGCCTCACAGAACTTGCAGCCCCTTCTGGCCTCGCAAAGCGCCGTTGCCCCTCAAAAAAATCCGTCCCCCCCGGTAAATCCGTATTTTCGTACCAGCCCTCCCGCCGTCCGCCCCTCCGAACGGACGCGGCGGGGGCTTGCCCGGTGTTTGCGCCCCGCTCCGCATGCGCGCGGGGTATATGAAAACGACGGCAGGCGCGCTGCGGGGCCTGCCGTCGGACGGGTGTGTCTGTCTGTGTCTGTCTGTGTGGATGGATGCGCGGGGGCGGCGATGGGGACGCCGCGGGCCGCGGGATCAGGCGAGTTGCTCCTTGATGAATGCCTCCATCTCGGGGATGTGGGCCTCGGCGCGCTGGAGCAGGGTGAGCTGGTTGCGGGTGCGCACGAGGTTGTGCTCAGGATACTGAATCTTGTAGTACGTATCGCCGTTGAGGTAGTCGGCATAGAAGCGCACGGTCTGCATGTAGGGGAAGAGGGTTGCGCCGTAGGGGAGGTTCTCGATTTCGATGGGGGTGAGGAAGGCGCGGGCAGTCTTCAGGTAGCCTTCGGTGAATGCCTTGAAGATGTCCATGCGGAACTCAATCTTGTCGTAGTCGGCGCTGTCTTCGGGCTGCGTGTTGGCAGCGGACCGGAGGAAGTCGCCGTAGTCCGAGAAGACGAAGCTGGGCATCACGGTGTCGAGGTCGATGACGCAGAGCACGTTTTCGTCCTTGTCGAAGAGGATGTTGTCGACCTTGGTGTCGCAGTGGCAGATGCGCTTGGGGAGCTTGCCTTCGCGGAAGAGGCGTTCGCTGCGCGTCATGTCCTCGGCGCGCTTCATGAGTTCGTCGGCAATGTCCTTCGTCTCGGCGAGGCGTCCCATCTTGTCGGCTTCCATGGCTTCGCGCAGCTGCTGGAGGCGGAACTCGATGTTGTGGAAGTCCTTGATGCTCTCACCGAGCTGTGCGGGGATGTCGGCGAGGGAGGCCTGGAAGTCGCCGAAGGTCTCGCCCACGATGTAGGAGCTTTCGGGGGTCACGCCGCTCTTGGAAACGGTGTCGGGGATGAAGACCATCACGCGCCAGAACTTGCCGTCATGTTCGTAGTAGAACTTGCCGCACTGGCAGGGCACGAACTTGAGCACCTTGCGGTCGATGTCGTCGGTACCGGCAGCTTCGAGCTTGGCACGGATGTGGCCCGTGACGGCTACGATGTTGTTCATGAGGAGCTCAACGTCGGGGAAGATGGCCACGTTGATGTTCTGGAGTACGTAGTTGGGAGCGTCGCCTTCGGTAACGACCATGTAGGTGGTGTTGATGAGGCCATTGCCCAGGGGCTTCACTTCGACGATGTTGCCTTCAATCTGGAAGTGCGACGCAATCTGTTGCAGTTCTTTCTGTTCCATGAGAATTAGAGTATAAGATTAGTTGTATAGATTTAATGCTTGGGGGGTGCTTGGAATAGCACGGGCAAATGTAACAATTATTTTATGAAACCTACTTAATTCTGTTCTTAAAAGTTCGTTTTCTCCAGCAGACCTTCGCAGGCGTCTTCGAGGAGCTCGACAACGAGCTCAAAGTCGGCCTCCGTGCCGTAGTAGGGGTCGGGTATGAAGCTGGCTTCGGGGTGGTGGCGGAGGTAGCTGGCCATGGCAGCTACTTTCTGTTTCCCTTCTTCGGTCGGGGCGAGGCGGCGGAGTTTGTCGCAGTTGCGGTCGTCCATGCCGATGATGAGGTCGAAGCGCTCGAAGTCGGCGGGGCGGATGGGGCGCGAACGGTGGGTGAGGCGGTAACCGTGGCGCAGGGCCGTCTGCCGCATGCGGGCATCGGGGAGTTCGCCTTCGTGGTAGTCGATGATACCGGCCGAGTCCACCTCGTAGCGTGAGTCGAGGCCGGCGCGGCTGACTAACGTGCGGAAGATTTCCTCGGCGGTGCAGGAGCGGCAGATGTTGCCGAGGCAGACGAAAAGGATGTGTCGGGGCATGGGGTGTTTTGTTATGTATAATGTATTATGTATAATGGGGGGGAGTGCGTTGAACGCCTGTTTCCGCATACATTGATATATAATAATGTGCGGGAAACAGGCGTTCAATTAACATTATGTGGATTAGTAAACCAGCAGCGCGCTGCGTCCGCCCAGTTTCACCACGTAGGTGCCGCGGGGGGCACCGTGGAGCGGGAGGGAGAGCTGGGTGGCGGGAGAGGCTGTGCGGACTTTCGAAACTACGGTGCCGCCGAGGTCGTAAACGGTGGCCTCCGTGCCTGCGGGGAAGGAGCCTTCGGCGAGGAAGCCCGTGGCGGTCTTGGTCCACTTCACCCGGGGAGCGGCG
>CALZMA010000177.1 GCA_945788445.1 uncultured Bacteroidales bacterium
CGGTCGGGCACGAGGCGCTCCACGGCCTCCCCGGCGGGCCGTGCGGCACGGATGAGGTAGGGCGTGCAGAAGGTGGTGATGATGCTGACGGCCACGACGACGGGATAGAGGAAGGGGTCGGTCACCCCCAGCGAGGTGCCGAGCGAGGCGATGATGAAGGCAAACTCGCCTATCTGCGCCATGGAGAAACCGCACTGCACGGCGGTGCGCAGCGGCTGGCCCGAGAGCAGAAAGCTCGTGGAACCGAGCACGGCCTGGCCCGCCACAATCGCGCCGCAGAGCACCAGGATGGGGAGCCAGTAGCGGGCAATCACGGCGGGGTCGACGAGCATGCCCACGGAGACGAAGAAGATGGCCCCGAAGAGGTCCTTCACGGGCGACACGACGCGCTCTATGCTCTCCGCCTCGATGGTCTCGGCGAGGATGCTGCCCATCATGAAGGCCCCGAAGGCGGCGCTGTAGCCCGCCCGCTCGGCCATCACCACCAGGAGGAAGCAAAGCCCGATGCTCACCACGAGGAGCGTTTCGCGGTTCATCCACCGCTGGGCCTTCCGGAGGAAAAGGGGCACGACGTACACGCCGACCACGAACCAGAGGATGAGGAAGAAGGCGAGCTTCAGCAGGCTGCCCGCCAGGGCGATGCCCTCGAACTGGCGGCTCACGGCCACCGCGCTCAGCACCACCATGAGCAGGATGCCGAGGATGTCCTCGAGGATGAGCACGCTGAGCACCTCGCCCGAGAACTTCTTCTGCCGCAGGCCGAGGTCGTCGAAGGCTTTGTAGATGATGGTCGTGCTGGACATAGCCAGCATGCCGCCCAGGAAGAGGCTGTTCATGTTGCCCCAGCCGAAGAGGTGCCCCACGCCGCTGCCCACGCTCATCATGCTGAACATCGTGAGGCAGGCGGCGATGACGGGCCCCATGCCCATCTTCACGATTTTCTTGAAGGAGAACTCGAGGCCGAGGGTGAACATGAGGAAAATCACGCCGAGGTCGGCCCAGGTCTGCACGCTGGCCGTGTCGGTGACGGTGGGCGTGTAGGGCATGTGGGGCCCGGCGAGAAATCCCGCCACGATGTAGCCCAGGACGAGGGGCTGGCGCAGGCGCTTGAAGAGCAGCGTGACGATGCCCGCGGAGATGAGGATGAGGGCGAGGTCGGAGATGAGGTTTTCCATGTGCGGGGGTTGGCTGTGCGGGTGGGTGGATGGTTGGGAGAGGATGGAAAAATTGGCCCGCGCTGCGGCGCGGGCCAATGGTCTGTGCGACAGGCGGCCTGGCCCCGGGGGGACAGAGGCGGCCTCAGAACGTTTTCTGTGCGGTGAGTTCCACGATTTTCACCACCAGTTCCGATGCCTTGCGGAGCGAGGGCACGGGGAGGAACTCGTGGGGCCCGTGGAAATTGAGCCCGCCCGCGAAGATGTTGGGACAGGGCAGGCCCATGAAGGAGAGCTGTGCGCCGTCGGTGCCGCCGCGGATGGCCCGCACGCGCGGGGGGATGCCGCAGGCGCGCATGGCCTCGACCACGATGTCGACCACGTGGGGCACGGGTTCGATTTGCTGGCGCATGTTGTAGTACTGGTCGTGGAGCTCGAGGCGCATCACCTCGCGTCCGTACTTGCGGTTGAACCACTCGACGGCCCCGCGGAGGTAGTCCTTGCGGGCCTCGAAGCGGTCGCGGTCGTGGTCGCGCACGATGTAGTTGAGGCGGGCGCGCTCCACGTTGCCCTCGAGGCCGAGGAGGTGGAAGAAGCCCTCGTATCCGGCCGTCTGCTCGGGCGTTTCGTGGGTGGGCATCTGTGCGGCAAATTCGGCGGCCACGCGCACGGCATTGACCATCTTGCCCTTGGCATAGCCCGGGTGTACGCTCACGCCCTCCACGTCGATGCGTGCCGAGGCGGCGTTGAAGTTCTCGTATTCGAGTTCGCCGAGCTCGCCGCCGTCCATGGTGTAGGCCCACTGGCAGCCGAATTTCTCCACGTCGAACTTGTGTGCGCCGAGGCCGATTTCCTCGTCGGGGTTGAAGCCCACGCGCACGCGCCCGTGCTCCACTTCGGGATGGGCGAGGAGGTATTCCATGGCCGAGACGATTTCGGCGATGCCAGCCTTGTCGTCGGCGCCGAGGAGGGTGTGTCCGTCGGTCACGATGAGGTCTTCGCCGACGTGGTCGAGGAGTTCGGGGAATTTCTTGGGCGAGGTGGTGAGTCCGGCTTCGGCGTCGAGCACGATGTCGGTGCCGTCGTAGGCCCGGACGATGCGCGGCTTCACGTCGCAGCCCGAGCAGTCGGGACTGGTGTCCATGTGTGCGATGAAGCCGATGGTCGGCACGGGGCGACCGGTGTTGGCGGGGAGGGTGGCGTAGACGTAGCCGTTCTGGTCCATCTCCACGTCGACGAGGCCGAGGGAGCGGAGTTCTTCGGTGAGATATTCTGCGAGTCGCAGCTGCTTGGAGGTGCTCGGCGTCTGGCCGGCGTCCTCGGCCGACTGGGTGTCGAAGCTCACATACTTCAGGAATCTTTCTACAATGTCCATGTCTGTTGCAATAATTTGGAAATCGGATAGACAAAAATAGGGATTGGCGCGCGAAGGACAAAGAAAAATGGAAAAAAAGATTTCGTTGAACCCGCTCCGGAGCACACGGCCTAGCACAAATAAGAGGCAGAAAAAACCGGAGCGGGTTTCAACGAAAGTGCGCCAATAATTATATAATTACTGACGCACCACCATTAAAAACATTTACCATGATGAATTCGACCGACTTTCTCAAGCCAATGCGAACACATTTTCTTTAGTATTCTTGCAGTTCAGACTTTCACAAGCCCTGCTGCACTACTATGAAAAACACAGTGCAAAAGTACTACTTCATTTGGAACAAACAAAGGTTTTCCCGTTTTTTTTCGAGAAAAAGCGAAAAAAAATTGTTTTTCCTCATTTTTTCGGCCTTTCGACTAAACTTTTCGCCCTTTTCGGGGTCTATAGGGTACTCCGCAAGGGGAAAAACAACACAAACTTACTTCAAAATATTTTTGTCATGAAACGATTTATTTTCTTGCTCCTCGCCGCAGCGGCCTTCGCGCTCGGCGTTTCGGCCCAGCCGGCCGAAGGAAAACGGAAGGGCGACGGGCCCCGCGACCGCAAGGAGGCCAGCCTGAAGCGGGCCGAACGCATGGCCTCGCGCCTGGAACTCGAAGGGGAAACGAAGCAGTGGTTCGTGCCGCTCTACGCGGAATACCAGGACACGCTCGCCGCCGTGGCACGCTCGGCACGCCCGGCCCGCGCGGAAGGCGAGGGCAAGCGACGCGCCGAACTGACCGACATGGAGGCCATCGAAACGCTGGCCCGCATGTTTAGCGCGGAGGAACAGACGCTGGCCCTGCGCCGCGAATACTTCACGCGCATGAAGGACC
>CALZMA010000178.1 GCA_945788445.1 uncultured Bacteroidales bacterium
GCCTTCGGCGAGGAAGCCCGTGGCGGTCTTGGTCCACTTCACCCGGGGAGCGGCGGCTTCGGCCTGCCGGATGGCTGAGGGCTGGAAGGCCGAGGGCGTGAAGCGCACCTTGTTGGTAAACGTGCCTTCCGAGGGGCAGAGGTACTGCGAGAGCGTGCCGGTGCCCTGGCCGCAGCTGCCGTTGCCCAAGCCCTTCTGCATGTAGTCGAGGTGGAGGTAGACGGCACCCGGGTTCAGTTCCCAGCAGTGGCTGGCCGCTGCCATCTTCGAGTCCTCGTAGTGGAGGAGCTGGAAGGCCACCTGTCCTTCAGCCTCTACGAGGAGCTGGAGTCGGTTGAGCGTGTCGGTCAGCGTGAGGTTGCGCAGGGCGGTGCGGTTGCCGCAGGTCTGCGGGCGCGGGGTGGGTTCGAAGAGGTCCGTGACGGTGGTCTCGTAGCGGCCGAGCAGGGCGGCGTCGCAGCGGTCCACGTAGTTGTCCCAGGGGCCGCGGGCGTAGTAGCTCACCCCTTCGAACGAGGCGGGCAGCACAAAGCGCGTGCCGATGCGGCGCAGGTCGTTCGACTGCGGTTCGTAGGTCGTCTGCATCTCCATGGCACCGTTGGGGTAGAAGCTGTAGTCGTACAGCACGTTGCAGAGCGAACCGAGGTTCAGCACGCTGAGGTGCGCCACGCCATTGGCATCGACGGTGGGGTCGGAGGTAATGCTGCGTGTGGTGATGCCGTTGCCCGTGGCGTAGCCGTCGGAGGCCGCATCGTTCTCTACCCAGCGGTAGTTGGCGTAGTCCGGCGTGTTGAGCATGCTGCCCACGAGCGTGGCTTCGCCGAAGGTCCACGAACGCATCTTGCCTGTGTTCTTGTCGAAGAGGAAGGAGCAGCGGTCGTTGCTGATGAGCCAGTTGCCGTACTCGTTCTGCACTGCCGTGAGGGGTGTGGCATCCGGTTCGTTCGCTACGGCGGGGAGCACGGGCTCGGCGGCCTGCAGGGGCAGCTGTGCCTGCGCAACGGGGTAGCCCGCTTCGGCCCAGGGCGTAGCCTCGCGGAGGCACACCTGCAGGTTGAGCAAGTATTCCTTGCCCGCTTCGGGCTCCGTAGTGTAGGGCACGGCGAAGGTAGAGGAGGCACCGGCCTTGATGGCGGGCATGCCGGTCACGCCGCTTTCCACTTCCACACCGTCGGCGAGCACGGCGTAGTGGAGCTCGAAGGTGTCCAGCGGAGTGAAGTTGTAGGCATTCTTGATGGTCACACGCTTTGTGGACGTGTTGAGGTTCGAGAAGCGGACAAACTGGTAAATCTGCTTCACCTGGGCCAGCTTGGCCGTCCAGGCGCGGTTGGCGGGCACAAGGCCGTTGTTCACGAAGTTGCCCTGGTGCGGGCCGGGGTAGTCGTAGCCCGTCATGTACTTCTCGTGGCCCTTCTCGGTGAGCGTGCCGGCGGCGATGTCAGCCGCGTCGTAGATGGACTGGTCCACGAGGTCCCACACGCAACCGCCGATGCCGTAGGTCGACTGCTCGATGATGTCCCAATACTCCTTCAGGTTGCCCACGGCGTTACCCATGGCGTGGGCGTATTCACACATGAAGAAGGGTTGCTTCTTGCTGTTGTTGTTCGCCTCGTTCTGCACCCTCGAAATGTTGGGGTACATCACGCTCCAGAGGTCCGTGTAGGCCGCGTTGCCGCGTGTAGCGCCTTCGTAGTGGACGATGCGGTCGGGGTCGAGTGCCTTGCAGCGGTTGTAGGTGGCGAGCAGGTTGTTGCCCGTGCCGCTCTCGTTGCCGAGGCTCCAGAAGACCACGGAGGGGAAGTTGCGGTCGCGGAGCACCATGCGTTCGGTGCGGTCGAGGTAGGCAGGCTGCCACGAGGTGCTGCGGGAGATGGCGTTGCCTCCCTGCTCCCAGTCGAAGTGGCACTCCACGTCGGCCTCGTCCATGCAGTAGAGGCCGTAGTAGTCGAACATGCTGTACATCTTCGGCTGGCGCGGGTAGTGGCTGCCGCGCACGGTGTTCATGTTGGCCTGCTTCATGAGCTGCACGTCGCGCAGCATGGTCTCGGTGGGGAGGAAGCGGCCGTGTACGGGGTGAGTGTCCTGCGTGTTGGCCCCCTTGAAGAAGGCTCGCTTGCCGTTCACGTAGACCAGTCCGTTCTTGATGTAGACCTTGCGGAAACCGTACTTCGTGGCGAAGGCCATTTCCTCGCTGCCGTCGGCGGCGAGCTGGGCGATTTCCACGGTGTAGAGGTTAGGCGTTTCGGAGGTCCAGGCGAGCAGGCCGGCGAGGCCCTCAAACGTGAGGGTGGCCTGGAGGAGCGAGTCGCCCTCGGCGAAGTCGAAGCGGGCCGACCGGGTGGCCACCTCCGTGCCGTCGGGAGCGAGCAGCTTCACGCGCACGTCTTTCTGCACGGAGCGGCGTGGGGTGTTCTCCATCTCGAGGGCCACGTTCATCTGGCCGCCGTCGCAGGAGGCGTTGAGCGAAGAGGTGATGAAGTGGTCGCGCACGAAGGTCTGCGGTGTGGCGTAGAGGTAAACATCGCGGTGGATGCCGCTCATGTGCCATGCGTCCTGGCCCTCGAGGTAGGAACCGTCGCAGAAGCGGTACACCTGTACCGACACGTTGTTCTCGCCGGTGCGCACAAAGTTCGTGATGTCAAATTCACTGTCGGTATTGGCCCCTTCGGTGTAGCCCACATACTCGCCGTTGAGCCAAACGTAGGCTGCGCTGTAGAGACCGTCGAAGTGGAGCACAATGCGCTTGCCGCTCGTCCAGCCTTCGGGCAGGGTGAAGTTGCGGCGGTACGAAGCCACGGAGTTGTAGAGGCCGTTGCGCATGTTGATGGCGGGCGGCGCATTGTTGAAGGCATAGTTCACGTTGATGTAGTAGGGCTTGCCGTAGCCTTTCATCTCCAGGCACGAGGGCACGGAAATCGTGTCCCAGGCAGCCACGTCGGCCGTGTCGGCGTAGAAAGCCCCGGCACCGGGTGCCTTCGAGGGAGCGTCCACCCAGTTAAGGTGCCAGATGCCGTTGAGCGACATCCATTCGGCGCCCGTCGGGTCGTTCCAGGGCTTTTCGTAGCGAGCCTTGTCGGCGCGGAGGGCCTGGGTCGAGGCGTAGGGCATAAAGACGGCGTGGGCAGCGAGCTTGTTTTCGCCGAAGACCGTCTCGTCCTGCCAGAAGCTGGAGCGGGGCTTCTCCTGCGGCGTGGTTTCCTCAAAGACGAAGTAGGAGGCTTCGGCCTCGCCCTCGTCGGTCAGTTTCAGCCGGTCGTTTTCCACCACGTGTACGGTCTTCGTCTCGTTGCCGCGCCAGTAGAGCTGGAAGGTGTTTTCCAAGCCCTCGACGGGTTTGATTTGGAAGCTCTCGTTGGCGCTGCCCGCGTTGGTGGACCAATGCACGAGGTAGAAGGCGCC
>CALZMA010000179.1 GCA_945788445.1 uncultured Bacteroidales bacterium
AGGCGAAACCGTGCGCAAGCTCGTCATCTCGGACCGCATCAGCAGCGAGAACCTCCTGCCCAAGCATGCCTACTACATCGTGTTCGTGCCGCGCTACGGCGACGACCCCGTGACGCCCGAAAACTCCGCCGCAGAGTTCCAGATGGGCACGAGCTGCTGCATCCTGAGCAGTTTCAAGACCACCTCGGCCGTGCAGATCTACAGCAACACCATCGGCAACGAAAACGACGACGACGTGATGAAGGTGTGCGCGGGCCAAAACGTGAACCTCACCGTGAAGCTCCAGGGCATCAACGCGGGCAGCGGTGCCACGACAGAACGCCTCATCTACTACGACTGGTGGCTCGACTTCAACGGCGGCCCCTTCGAAAAAATCTACATCAACACCGACGGCTCGCTCGCCGAAATCGACCCCGCCGATGCCACCGCCGAACAGGTGAGCCTCCGCGAAGCACTCAACGCCCTCCGGCAGTACTACCCCGAAGCCATCTCCGTGCAGGGCCTCACTCCCGCCAGCCACCCCGACAAGCCCTACGCGCTGACGCAGCAGATGCTCACGGGCATCGCCAACGCGTGCCAACCGACCCTCTCCGGCCCGCACCTCATGCTCCACAGCACCTCCGTGAACGTGCAGATGCCGAAGGACCTGGACGACGAAATCCGCTCCGTGACCGTCATCCCCATCGAATTTACCGATGCCAACGTGGTCTACTGCTTCGAGCCGCAGCGCATTGGCCTGAAGATGGAGAAGAGCGCGCCCGACATGGTGAGCGGCCTCTACGACCACACTTACCCCGAGGGCTATGCCAATGCCCCCATCCGCTCCACGCTGGCACGCATCGCCCCCGTCAAGGCAGCCGAAGCCACGCCCGGCACGCAGCCCGCCCACCTGCTCCGCGTGCCGCTCCGCATCGTGAAGACGGTGAGTCCCAGTGCCAACAAACTCATTCCTTCGCTCCAGGGCGGCACCTATTGCCCCGTGTACCTCTCGGGCACGAACGACCCGGCCTGCACGGTCTACACGACCAACCCTCAAGGGGAAATGTTCATGCGCGAAGTGGGCCGGGTGGCCACCATGGTGGCGCCCACGGAGGGCAACGAAGACCGCTACACCGACATCTACTTCTACCACGACTTCACCCCGCGCGAAGGCTACACCTACGCCGTGCGCATCGACTACGAGGAAGGCTTCCCCGACGGGCACACGAAGACGGAAGAGGAGAACACGGTGTGCCAGGGCTCCATCGTGTTTGACCTGAAAGTGGTGCCCGAATACCTCGTGTGGACGGGCCACGCGGGCAATGCGGACTGGAGCAACGACGCGAACTGGAAACGGGCCTCGCGCAGCGAACGCCAGCTCGGTGCCGACGACAAATACGCCGACACGGACAACACCTCCACCGACCCCGCGCTGCTCCAGACGGACAACGGCTTCGTGCCCCTCGAGGACTGCAATGTCATCGTGGCTCCCGCAGACCGCTATCCGGCACTCAACGACACGCTCAACGGGGAGACGGCTTCGGCCCAGATTGCCCACGAACTGGTGATGAAGGTGCCCAAGGGCGGAACGGTGAAAACGCCGTGCGTGGCGTTCTACACGAACCAATGCAAGGACCTCGTGCTGAAGGCTGGTGCCGAACTGGTCCATGCCGAACGGCTCGGCTACCACAAAGCCTGGATGGAATACGACCTCGCCGCGGGCCGCTGGTACACGCTCGGCACGCCCATCCAGGGCGTGGTGGCAGGCGACTGGTATGCCCCCACCCTGGGCGGCCGCCAGCTCACGCCCTTCTTCCGCGACATCACCTTCCACCGCGACCTCCACAACCGCTTCGCCCCTGCCGTTTACCAGCGGGGCTGGGACAAGGGCACGGCTACGGTGTACTATCTTTCGGCACTGAACAACGCGCCTTCTGCCGAGGTCAAGGACAAGGATGTGGCCATCGCCGCCGACTGGAGCGCCACGTTCAACGATGTCACCGTACCCTACGGCGCAGGGGGCTTCTCCGTGAAGGCCAACCCGCAAGGGACAAAGACGGAGGACGGCAAGAAAAAGACGTACAACTACAGCAACCTGCTCTTCCGTGTGCCGAAGGAGGACACTTCCTACGACTACTACGAGATTGGCTTTGACACGCCCTCGAACCAGCCCGGAGGCGCGTCCACAGCCATCTCGCGCAAGAATGCAGGGCGCTTCTTCCTTTCCACAAACACGGAGTTTGAGCTCACAGCCACAAACAACCTGGCAGACAACCTCTTCTACCTCGTGGGCAATCCCTTCCCCTGCGGACTGGACATGAAGGCGTTTTTCGACGTGAACACGGACTTGGAAAAGAAATACTGGCTCCTCACCGCGAACGGTCAGTCGGCTGCCATGCGCACCGGCGAGGGCTGGATTTCGGTGAACAAGAGCGGGGTGTTCCCCGACGGACAGGGCGTGCTCGCACCGGGCCAGGGCTTCTTTGTGAAGGCCAGCACGGCGCCGGTCGGCGGTAAGCTGCAGGCGAAGTTCACCGCGGCCATGCAATCGGCGGCCTCGGACAAGCAGGCCGTGCTCCAGGCACCGCCGCGCGCTGCTGCCGCCTTCCCCACCCTGCGCATCACGGCCGAACGCGACGGACTGCGCAGCGAGGCGCTGGTGCGCAAGGGCAGCGACTTTGCCAACAGCTTTGCCCCCGCCGAGGACATGGAACTGCTCTGGGACAACACGCAACGCGAAGCGCCCACGGTCTTCACCATAGCGGGCGAACAGGCTTCGACGGTGAATTGCCGCCGTTCGCTCCACCGCCTCCCGCTCGGCATCTTGAGCAGCAGCGATGCGCCCGTGCGCCTCACCTTCTCGGGCCTGGAAACCTTCAGCGAGTCGCTCTCGGTGCTCGACGCACTGACGGGCGAGGTGACGCCGCTCACGCTCCACGCCCAACCGCTCCCGGGAACGGGCGAGATGGCGGCTACCCTCGAGGTGCCGGGCCTCGCCGCGGGCCGTTACTTCCTGCTCTCCTCCGAACTCCCCGACCCTGAGGACGAACTGGCCACGTCGCAGCCGCTCGTGGTGGTGGACGGCCGCAAGGTGACGGTGACCGCCAGCGATGCCCACCCGCTCGTCTACGTCCACATCGTGGATGCAGAAGGCCGCACGCTCTACTCGCTCACGCCCTTCAAGCGCAGCATTGCGCTGAAGCTTCCCACCGGTGCCTACGTGGTAGAAGCCCGCACACAGGAAGAGGCTACCACGGCGAAGATTGCCATTGGCAAGTAGCCACTCCTGCACAACAGTTAGCCCTGAAGAAACGGCAGCTTGATGCTTTTGCAACATGCAGCCGCCTCTTCAGGGCTATATTTTCTTCGCCAAGTTAGGCTGCGGTTCGGCAGAGCAAATGAAAATCCTTCGGCT
>CALZMA010000180.1 GCA_945788445.1 uncultured Bacteroidales bacterium
ACGAAATGGAAGGTGAGGCCCTTCACGTAGCGCTCGTTGATTTCCTCCACGTCCTTGCGGTTGTCTACGGAGATGAGGATGTCTGTGATGCCCGCCCGCTTGGCGGCGAGAATCTTTTCCTTGATGCCGCCCACGGGGAGCACACGGCCACGGAGCGTGATTTCGCCCGTCATGGCGATGTGGTCGCGCACCTTGCGCTGGGTCAGCGCCGAGGCTATGGAGGTGGCGATGGTGATGCCGGCCGAGGGACCGTCCTTGGGCGTGGCCCCTTCGGGCACATGCACGTGGACACTCCAGTGGTCGAAGATGCGGTAGTCGAGCCGGAGCTCTTCGGCGGCGTGGGCCTTGATGTATTCGAGGGCGAGCATGGCGCTCTCCTTCATCACGTCGCCCAGGTTGCCCGTGAGGGTGAGGCGACCTCCCTTGCTGCGGTTCACGCCGGTCTCGATGAAGAGGATTTCACCGCCGGCTGCGGTCCAGGCCAGGCCCGTGACGACACCGGCGTATTTGTTGCCCTCGTATTTGTCGCGGTTGTAGATGGGCTTGCCGAGCAGCTTCTCCACATCGGCAGGCTTGAGGCTCGTGCCGGCGTAGGGCATCTGCTCGTCTTCCGCCGTGGAGGTCTGGTAGGCCACCTTGCGGAAGATTTTGTTGATTTGCTTCTCGAGCTGGCGCACGCCGCTCTCGCGGGTGTAGTTTTCGATGATGTGCTCCACGGCCGCGGGGGTGAACTTCAAGGCGGCGTCTTCGCCGAAGTTGAAGTCCTTCTGCTCTTTGGGAATGAGGTGGCGGCGGGCTATTTCCTTCTTCTCCTCGGTCAGGTAGCCTTCCACTTCAATCACCTCCATGCGGTCGAGCAAGGGGCGGGGAATGGTCTGGAGGCTGTTGGCCGTGGCGATGAAGAAGACCTTGGAGAGGTCGAAGTCGAGGTCGAGGAAGTTGTCGTGGAAAGCCTTGTTCTGCTCGGGGTCGAGCACCTCGAGGAGGGCGCTGTGGGGGTCGCCGTTGTAGTTGCTGTCGGCCACCTTGTCCACTTCGTCGAGGACGAAGAGGGGATTGATGGACTCGGCTTTCATGATGCCCTTCACGATGCGGCCGGGCATGGCTCCGACGTAGGTGCGGCGGTGGCCGCGGATTTCAGCCTCGTCGTGGACACCGCCGAGGGAGATGCGCATGTACTTGCGGCCCAAGGCTTCGGCAATGCTCTTGCCGAGGGAGGTCTTGCCCACGCCCGGGGGGCCGTAGAGGAGGAGGATGGGGGCCTTGTCGCTCTGGCGGTAGCGCAGGGCGGCGAGGTGCTCGAGGATGCGCTCCTTCACGCGCTCCAGGCCGTAGTGGTCACGGGCCAGGATGCGTTCGGCGTGGCGGATGTTGAGGTTGTCCTCGGTCTCCACGCCCCAGGGGAGTCCCACAATGGTCTGCAGATAGTTGAGCTGCACATTGTAGTCGGGGATGGAGGGGTTCATGCGCTTCAGCTTCTCGAGTTCGCGGTAGAAGGTCTGTTCCACCTTGGGCGGGAACTGCTTTTCCTTGGCCTGCCTTTCGAGTTCGGCCACGTCGCCGCTTTCGTCCTCGCCCAGCTCGTTCTGGATATTCTTGATTTGCTGGTGGAGGAAGAACTCCTTCTGCTGGCGGTCGAGGTCCTCGCGGGTTTGGATTTGTATTTCGTGCTTCAGCTGCGCAAACTGGTTTTCGCGGTTGAGCATCTGGAGGAGCTTGAAGGCTCGCTGCTTGCTGTCGTGGGTCTGGAAGAGCTTGAAGCGGTCTTCCATGGGGAGCACCATGTTCACGCAGATGAAGTTGAGCAGGAACGTGGGGTGCTTGATGTTGTTGATGGCCATGACGGCCTCCTTGGCGCGGAAGCCGTCGTTGAGCTTGAGGAACTGTACCACGCCGTCGCGGCAGGCATCGGTCATGACGGTAAACTCCTTGTCCTGGGCCGAATAGTTGGTTTCCTCCACGTCCGACACCTTCACCCGCAAGTAGGGCTTGCGGCGCTTCACCTGCTCGAGCTTCAACGCGCCATAGCTCTGGATGATGGCGGCCAACTGGCCTTCGGGAAGGTGGATGGTGCGCATCACGCGGGCCAGCACGCCTTCGGGATAGAGGTCCTTGGCTTCGGGTTCCTCCACGCTTTCGTCTTTTTGGGTGAACACGGCGATGAACGAATTGCGCTCTACCGACTGCATCACCACCTTGAGGCTCGATACCCTGCCGACCGTCACGGAACCTACCGCGCCGGGGAATAGCATCATGCCCCGCAGCGGGAGCAACGGGAGCACTTCGTCGTGGGGCGTCTGGAACAGCGCGTCCATATCGCCGTCGAAGTCAGCGATGAGAGAGAAAGAATTATGTGGAATGTCGTCCTTGAAGTTCATGAAGAAAATGTAGCGTATTTAGGATTGCTGTGGGGGAAATGGGACCGCAACGTCCATCACGGAAGCGGCCTTCGGGGCCGAGGGAAGGCGGAGGGCTTAGAGAAGCCCTTCGCGGCGGAGCATTTCGGCGTAGGCTTCGGCCTTGCGCTCGAGCTTAAGCGGATAGGCCCGGCTGCTGCTCGGCATGCGCCACAGCCTCAGCGTGCGCCCTTCGAAGTCGAATGTGGCACATTGGCCCACGCGGGGCTCCGCGGCCTGGAAGCGCGCCAGCAGGGTGTCGGTTGCCTTCTGCCCGGTGCAGACTACGGCCGTACACTCGGGCAGGCGGCGCAAGAGGCCGGCCACATCGGTCGGCTCCACCACTTGCAGGAACTTGTCCGAAGCGTTGTCCTCGAGCCGCACCACTGCCGTGGCGGTGTCGAAGAGGGCCACGCCCTTTTCCCGCAGGAACTCCTCCAGACGCGGCTGGTCGAAGCGCTTGCCGGAGGGGGCGATGAAATGGTCGCGGGCTGCAAAGAAAATGTGGCCGAAGATGCGCCACATATCGTTCTGCATGTTGGGGTAGAAGAAGTCCATGCTCCACCGCTTCTTCGGCGGCGGAAAACTGCCCAGCATGAGAATCTTTGCACGGGGCGGGAGGAAGGGCTGGAGCGGATGGCGTTCGGGCAACATGGCTGTGGTGGTGTTCCCTTGGCTAAAGGCTCTGCAAATACTTTTCTGCCTCCATGGCGGCCTTGCAGCCACTCGCCGCAGCGCAGATGGCCTGGCGGTAGTGAGGGTCGGCCACGTCGCCGGCGGCATAGACACCCGGTACACCCGTGCGGGGGGTGTCGCCTTCGGTGAGGATGTAGCCCGTCTCGTCGGTCTTGAGCCATTCCTTGAAGAGGTCGCTGTTGGGCTTGTGGCCAATGGCGAGGAAGAAGCCGTCGATGGGCAGGTCGTATTTCTTCTCGTCGGCTTCGCCCTTGCGGTACACCA
>CALZMA010000181.1 GCA_945788445.1 uncultured Bacteroidales bacterium
GCGGGCCACTTCGACGAGGATGTCGAGTTCGGCCAACTGGAGTTCGCGCAGGTGTTGCCGGTGGTAGGTCTTCATGTAGCGGGCCGGGTCGGCGTCGGCGGGGGCCGGGCCCGTGAGCGGCAGCCGGGCAAAGTAGAGCCGTTCGAGCTGCGGCAGGTCGGCCGCGTAGGTGAGCTTGAGGTTCTCCTCCTCGCCCGCTACTATATATATAGGTGTGTCGGGAAGGTAGCGCAGCACCACGCCGCAGTCGTCCGTGGCGCGGAAGGCCGGGTCGGCGAGGGCGCGGCGGTAAGCCTCGCGGATCACGCCGAGACGGAAGGCCTGGGGCGTCTGCATGCGCTGTATGCGGCTGCGGTCGGGGACGTTGCGGAGCACATCGTCCTCCAGTTCCATCACCGTGTCGACCGAGGGCACGCCCGTGCCGACCGCTTCGTGCGCCTGCAGGGCCTCGCACACGCGGCTCACCACGGCGGCGCTCACCAAGGGGCGGGCGGCATCGTGGAAGAGGAGGTTGGCGTCGGGTTCCTGGGCGTAGGCTTCGATGGCGTGGAGCGAGGAGTCGGAACGCTCGCGGCCGCTCTCCACGAGGCGGCCCAGCTTCTTCCAGCCGCGGCGCTTGGCCATCGCGCGCACCTCGGCATGGTAGTCGGGGTGGACCACGACGGCCACCTCGTCGATGTCGGGGTGGTGTTCGAAGGCCTCGACGCTGTGCTCCAGCACGGTGCGTCCGGCAAACTTCAGGAACTGTTTCGGAATGTCGGCCCCCATGCGGCTTCCTGTGCCGCCGGCGAGCACGATGGCGATGTTGCGTTTCATGTGGGAGGAGTGAGAATGGGACAGGGCGGGAGGCTCAGACGTTGGCCACGCGCATGATGTCGGCAAACACGCCGGCGGCCGTCACGTCGGCCCCTGCGCCGTAGCCCTGTATGAGCATGGGATACTCGCGGTAGCGCTCGGTGGTCAGGAGGATGATGTTGTTCGAGCCTTCGAGGTCGTAGAAGGGATGGTGCTCGGGTATTTCGCGCAGGCCCACGCTGCCTTTGCCGTCGGCCCACTGCGCCACGAAGCGCCAGCACTTCCGTTCCTTAGCGAGGCGTTGGCGTTCGGCCTCGAAGCGGGCGTCCTGTTCGGGCAGGTTTTTCCAGAAATCCTCGAGCGAGCCCTCGAAGAGCGGGGCGGGGATGAAGAGCTGCTGTTCGATGTCGGCAGGTTCCACCTCGTAGCCGCTCTCGCGCGCCAGGATGACGATTTTCCGCATCACGTCCTTTCCCGAGAGGTCGATGCGCGGGTCGGGTTCGGAATAGCCGTTTTCCTGCGCCAGCTTCACGGCCTGGCTGAGCGACACTTCGGGCGAGAGCGTGTTGAAGACATAGTTGAGCGTGCCCGAGAGGACCGCTTCGATGCGGAGCACGCGGTCGCCCGAGGCCAGCAGGTCGCCGATGGTGTTGATGATGGGCAGGCCGGCGCCCACGTTGGTCTCGAAGAGCCACTTCACGCCCTTTTCGCGTGCCAGGCGCTTCAGCTTGTGGTAGTCGGGGTAGGGCGAGGAGGCCGCTATCTTGTTGGCCGCCACGATGCTCACGTGGTGGCGCAGGATGCGTTCGTATTGTGCCGCCACCTCGGCCGAGGCGGTGCAGTCGACGAAGACCGGGTTGCAGACGTTCATCTGCTCCATCTCGCGCAGCATACGTTCGATGCCGCCCTCGCCCCCTTCGGCCAGGGCCTCGCGGTAGCGGGCGGGGTCGAGGCCCTCGCTGTTGTAGATGGCGTGGCTGCGGCCGCTGATGCCCACGATGTTGAGCTTCAGTCCGCGTTCGCGGAGGAGCTGTTCGCGCTGGGAGGCGATTTGGCGGAGCAGGCTGCCGCCCACCGTACCCGTACCGCAGACGAAGAGGTTCAGGTCCTGGTGTTCACTGAGAAAAAAACTGTCGTGGAGGACGTTGAGCGTCTTGCGCAGTTGGGCGTGTTCGATGACGAAGGAGAGGTTCATCTCCTGCCCGCCCATGGCCACCGCCGTGATGCTGATGCCGTTTCGTCCGAGCACGCTGAAGAGCTGTCCGGCGATGCCGGGGAGGTGGCGCATGCGTTCGCCGACCACGGCCACGCTGGCCTGGTGGTGGAGCACGGAGGTGGGGTTCATGGCCCCCTCGGCGATTTCGAGGGCGAACTCAGCGTCGAGCAGTTCGCGGGCGCGGCCGGCCTCGGCGGGCGTCATGCAGATGGAGGTGGAGGTTTCAGAAGCGTTCTGTGCCACCATGAACACGCTGATGCCGCCTTGGGCCAGCGTGGTGAAGATGCGGCGGTTCACACCGATGACGCCGACCATGGCAAGGCCGCTCACCGTGACCATGCTCATGTCCTTCACCGACGAGATGCCGCGGATGGGGCGCTCGCTCGGCTGCACGCCTTGGCGGATGACGCTGCCGCGGTGTTCGGGGTGGAAGGTGTTCTTGACGTAGATGGGAATGTTCTTGCGGTAGACGGGGTAGATGGTCGGGGGGTAGATGACCTTCGCGCCGAAGTTGCAGAGTTCGGTGGCCTCGGCGTAGGAGAGTTCGTCGATGGTATAGGCGTTGGGAATGATGCGCGGGTCGGCGGTCATGAAGCCGTCCACATCGGTCCAGATTTCAAGTGCTTCGGCATCGAGCGCAGCGGCGAGGAGGGCGGCGGTATAGTCCGACCCGCCGCGGCCGAGGTTGGTGGTCACGCCGGTAGCGCTGTCGGTCGCGATGAAGCCGCCCATGACGGCCACGGGCGGGAGGGTGGCGAAGGTTTCGCGGATGAGTTTCGAGGTCAGTTCGACGTCGGCGAGGTGCTTCTCGTTTTGCGGGAAGGTCTTCATGAACCGGCGCGAGTCGAAGTGCTGTGCGCCCTCGATGAGTTCGGCCGCGATGAGCGAAGAGAGGCGTTCGCCGTAGGAAACGATGGCGTCGGAGGTCTTCGGGGTGAGGTCCTGGATGAGGCTCACGCCGTGGAGGATGCTGCGCAGTTCGGCGAGCAGCGCGTCGAGCCGGGCGATGAGCGGTGCCTGCTTCTCGTGCGCGATGACGGCCTCCACCATGGCGTGGTGGCGGTCGGTGAGCGCGTCGAGTTCGTTGAGGTAAGCCGCATCGCCTTTCGCAGCGAGCTGCGTGGTGCGGATGAGTTGGTCCGTGACGCCGCCGAGCGCCGAAACCACCACCACGACGGGGTGGGGCGCGGCTTCTACAATGGCCTTCACGTTGGATATGCTTTCGGGAGTGCCTACGGAACTCCCGCCGAATTTCAATACATTCATGGGTAGGTATTTATGTATGGTTGGCCGGTGGGGCGCAGATGGTTCTTGAAGGTGCGTGTT
>CALZMA010000182.1 GCA_945788445.1 uncultured Bacteroidales bacterium
CGCGTCACGCTCAGCTCCATCATGCTCGGCGCGCGCGAGGTGGGCTTCATCGACAACCCGCCCGAATTCCCCCTGCGCTACGACGAGGTGGAAGGCCACGCGGCCCCCGACGCGGAACTCCACGGCGTGCCCTTCGGCACCTACCTCCAGGCCGACGCCGCCTTCGCCCGCTTCCTCCTCACCCGCAGCGACGCGCACGCCATCGAGCTCATCCGCCTGCTCTACGGGGCGGACGTGGCGGAGAGCCCGCGCCGCGCCGAATACATCTACATGGCCACGCAGTGGTGGACGGGACTGAAGACCTACCTCGCCCGGCTATTCCGCCACATCTTCCGCCCCGCCGCCTCCAAGGAAGGAGAGGAAGGGCAGCCCGCACAGCCCGACGAGGAGGAAATCCGCGACCTCACCCTCGCACAGATACGCGCCCTCACCGACGGCGACGTGACGAAGGAGGAGGCCGTGCTGAACGTAGACACCTGGTCCGCCCTCGCCGAACTCGACGCGAAGGCCCGCGACGCAGCCGAAATCCGCCGCCTCTACGCCAAATAACCCCCGCGCATGGAATGCCGCCGCCCTCTTCCTCACCGCCGCCCATGGAGGCCCGAAGGGCTGACCTTCAGCCCATAGCCCAGGCTGAAAGGCCTGGGTAGCCCGGTAACGATACGACGAGCCCTGAAAGGGCGGCACACCTACCGCACAACCAACCCCGCAAACCCCGCAAAAGACATGCTCGACTTCTCCGCCTACATCGCCCGCCTCACCGCCGAAAACCGCCTCTGCCGCGAGCTCGGCTTCCAGCACTGCACCTGCTCCGGCATCGCCAGCGTGGAGGGCATCCTCGAACGAATGCGCTCCGCCCGCGCACTCGTCTGCTCCTCCGACGTGTGCCAGGAAGGCACCGTGCAGCGCAGCGGAGGGTACTACCGCCGCCGACTCTTCACGACCTACATCCTCCACCGCTACGACAGCCGCCGCCGCGACACCGCCGCAGAGGCCATGCAGACCTGCCGCGAGGTGCTCCGACAGTTCCACTCCCGCTTCCTCCGCGACGAGCCCGAACTCCGCGGCTCGCTCAACTACCTCCGCACCGAGGACATCCGTACCCACGAATTCGGCGCGGACATGTTCAACGGCTTCGCCGGCCTCTCCTTCCTCATCTCCATAGACGAACCCGCAGACCTCCAGTACAGACCGAATGAGTGGGAAGAATAACGCCGAACGCTACGCCAGCCTCTCCGTGGAGCAGTTCCAGGAGCAGTGGGCGCGGAAGATGGTAGACATCTGGACCGACCGCCTCGAGATGCTTGGAGCCATCCGCACGGGAAACCTCCACGGCAGCGTGGCCCTCATGGGCAAAAGCATCAGTCAGGAGGAGAGCCAGCTGACCTTCCAGTTCCTCCGCTACGGCATCTACGTGGACGCGGGCACGGGCCGCGGCTACACCCGCGGAAACGGCGGCGACCTCTACTTCCTCGCAAAGGACTACCGCAAGGAACACAAGCTCGGCCAGCCACGGCAGAAGAAACCATGGTTCTCCCGCTCCTGGCGCATCAGCCTGCGCATAATGGCCAACTACATGCAGCGCAAGCTCGGCGAAGAATACACCGGACTTTTCGCCGCGCTCAGCGACGGCA
The DNA here is from genome assembly GCA_945788445.1 of uncultured Bacteroidales bacterium. Taxonomy (GTDB): domain Bacteria; phylum Bacteroidota; class Bacteroidia; order Bacteroidales; family Bacteroidaceae; genus Alloprevotella. Next base: position 1,635 of record CALZMA010000182.1, read on the forward strand.
AACAATAGCCCCACCCACATCAACCAACGACACCCCACACCCATACACAGCCACCCTATGGACAGCTACATCATCAACCTCCTCGTAAACGGCAAGCAGCCCTACGACGAGCTCAACAAGCTCAACCGCAAGCTCGCCGACATGAAGAGCGAACTCACCGACATCCGCAAGACCCCCGGACCGCTCAACCCCGAACAGGCACGCCGCGCCGCGGAGCTCGAGCGCGAGATAGCGAAGGTGGAGAAGCGGCTCAGCGAGTACAGCGACACCACCAAGGCCGTGGCCCGCGTCATGGACAACCTCGAGGGCAAGAGCGTCAAGCAGCTGAAGGCCACGCTGAAGGAGCTCAACGCCATGCTCGCCAGCGGCGAAGTGGAGCGCGGCTCCAAGGAGTGGGACATGCTCACCGAAGCCATCCGCCGCACCAAGGGCGAACTCGCACAGGTCCGCGAGCAGACCCGCGTCACGGGCAACGCCCTCAGCCAGTCGGCGGGCGGAGTGTGGGGCAAGCTCGCAGCCTTCGGCCAGAAGTGGGGCGGGCTCGGAGCCCTCTTCACCGCGGGAACGATGGCCTACGACCGACTGATGGGCTCCATGCAGGAGTACGTCGGCGCGTGGGCCTCCATCGACGCCGCCATGAGCGGCGTGGAAAAATACACCGGCCTCGCCCGCGCGGAGGTGGAAGCCCTCAACGAAGAGCTACGCAAGCTCGACACCACCACGAGCATCGAGGGACTGAACGCCCTGGCCGCCGACGCGGGCCGCCTGGGCATCACCTCCCGCCAGCAGATACTCGACTTCGTGGAGGCAGCCGACCAAATCAACGTGGCCCTCGGCGAAGACCTCGGCGAAGGCGCTGTAAAGAACATCGGCAAGATAGCCCAGCTCTTCGGCGACGCCGACCGCATGGGACTGAAGCAGGCCATGCTCTCCACCGGCTCCGTCATCAACGAGCTCGCCCAGTCGTCCTCCGCCTCCGAAGGCTACCTCATGGAGTTCACCGCCCGCCTCGCAGGCGTGGGCCGGCAGGCAGGACTGACTCAGGCCCAGGTGATGGGCTTCGCCTCCGTGCTCGACCAGGGCATGGTCGGCGTGGAGAAGGGCGCGACCGCCATGCAGAACGTGCTGACGCTGCTCAACTCCAAGACCGCCGAACTCGCCGGCGTGGCTGGGCTCAACGTCAAGGAGTTCACCAATCTCCTCCGCACCGATGCCAACGAGGCCGTGCTCCAGTTCATCGAGGCCCTCAACAGCCAGGGCGGCTTCGACGCGCTCGCCCAGAAGCTCACCGACATGCACATGAGCGGCAGCGGCGTGACACAGACACTCTCCACCCTCGCCAACAACATCGGCACGCTGCGCGCCACCCAGCAGCAGGCCGCACAGGCATTTGCCGAAGGCACCAGCGTCACCAACGAATACCAGAAGGCCAGCAGTACCCTCGAGGCACGCATACAGAAGCAGCAGGAGCGGCTCCACCTGCTCGCAGGCGAACTCGGCAAGCAGCTCTACCCCGCCTACCTCCTCGCCATGCAGGGCGCGGGCTTCCTGGGCGAAGCCGTGGTGGCCGTGGCGCGCTTCATGAGGGAGCACATCGCCGTCATCATCGCCACCGTCACCGCACTCGCCACGCTCCGCTACTCCTACAAGCTCCTCACCTCGTGGCAGGCCATCTGCACCGCCGCCGACGCCGCCTAC
>CALZMA010000183.1 GCA_945788445.1 uncultured Bacteroidales bacterium
GGCAAAAGTAGTGCAAGAAGTCAAAACAGCAAAAGATTATTTAAGAATAGTTTAATTTCCCCGAAGAAACCGCGCAAGCGGCCAACTTTCCGCCCTGCAAACGGGCCGGCTACGCACCGACGGGCTCCCTGCGGCCCGCGCGGCGGCTACGTGGCCCGGGGCGGGCAAACGAAAACCCGCGACTGCCGTTTCAAAGCCTGCGACTGAAATTCCAAAGCCTGCGACTGAAAATCCAAAGCCCGGGTTTGAAACGCGAAAGCCTGCTTTCGGCTGACAAATGCGCCGCGCTGTGCCGTTTCTCCGCCGCGGGCGCAAAAAAACGGGGCTTTCACGCCCGCGTATGGTACAAATGCGCGGCTTTTTCTTACATTTGCAGCCTGCGAGAGGCGCAACGGCCTCTTCTTTTCCAACTATCCGCAACTGCAACCCTTTGAACAAAGGCATGAAATACCTTGAATTTACCTTCACCACACATCCCGCCACGGAAGTCGTGCAGGACGTGCTCTCGGCCGTACTGGCCGACATAGGCTTCGACAGCTTTGTCCACACCGACGAGCTGGACCGCCCCGCCGTGGGCCACGCGCCGAACCCCGAAGCGCCCGAACTGGCCGCGAAGGCGGAGACCGACGTGTTCCACTGCTACATCCAGCAGGACCTCTTCCGGCAGGAGGCGCTCGACGAGGCGCTCGCCGCCTTCCCCCTGCCCGACGTGGAGATTTCCTACACCCTCGCCGAGGCGGAGGACAAGGACTGGAACGAGGAGTGGGAGAAGAACTACTTCCAGCCGCTCGTCGTGGACGGACGCTGCGTGATTGCCGGCACCTTCCACAAGGACGTGCCCGAGGCGGAGTACCGCATCACCATCAATCCGCAGATGTCGTTCGGCACGGGCCACCACGCCACCACCTCGCAGATGATTTCGCGCCTCCTCAACGACGACCCCTCGGGCCTCGAGGTGCTCGACATGGGCTGCGGCACGGGCATCCTGGCCATCCTCGCCCGCAAGCGCGGCGCCAGCCACTGCGTGGCCATCGACGTGGACGAATGGTGCGTGAAAAATTCGCTGGAGAACATCGCGCTCAACGCGGTCGACGGCATCGACGTGACCCTCGGCGACGCCTCGTCGCTCGCCACGAAAGGCCCCTTCGACCTCGTCATCGCCAACATCAACCTGGGCATCCTGCTCCGCGACATGAAGTTCTACGTGGCCCGCATGAAGCCCCAGGCGCATATCTACATGAGCGGCTTCTACGACACCGACGTGCCCCAGCTCCTCGCCGAGGCCGAAAGGCAGGGCCTCCGCCTCACGGACCAGACGGTGCTCGACGGCTGGGCCTGCCTGAAGCTGCAAAAGGCCTGAACCCGGCCCCCCACGCGGCTTCCCGCGCCCCGAAGTTGCGCATAAATGAATAAAAGCAACGAATTGCAAATTTTTCTGTATATTTTCAGCAAACGGCTGCTGCAGTCCGTATATTTGCGGCAAATACATAAAATTATACAGAAAGTTATGAGCAACAGAATGCAACGCTTGGAAGTGCTGCGCGTGATTTTGTCTACCAGCGAAATGGGCAGCCACGAAGCGATCCTCGAAGAATTGGCACGAAACGGCTGGACCATCACGCAGGCGACGCTCTCGCGCGACCTGAGCAAGCTCCACGCCGCAAAGGTCCTCAGTACGAACGGCTACCGCTACATCCTGCCGGACAACCCCAACTACCGGCGCACGCTGAACCCCGAGGCGGTCACGCACTACATGCGCGGGAGCGATTTCCTCTCCATCCGCTTTTCGGGCAACCTCGCCGTGCTCCACACGCGCCCGGGCTACGCGGGCGGACTGGCCCTGGACATCGACGCACAGAAGCTCCCCGCGGTCCTGGGCACCATCGCGGGCGACGACACGATACTCATCGTGATGCAGGAGGGCACCGACCGCGAAGCCTTCGTGGAAGAACTCGCCGCGGTGCTACCTTCGGTGAAGTCGCTCCTCGCGCAGCCCGACGGCGAGGCGGAACCCTAAACCCGCGGGCCGCGCCACTCCTTATTATATATAGAACCTACAACACGAAACTTGCAACCCAATAGAATGGAAGAATACAACGACGGCATCAGCGTGCTTGTGGCCGATGCCTCCCACGAGAAATATGTAGACACCATACTCCAGACCATCACCGACGCGGCCAAGGTGCGCGGGTCGGGCATCGCGAGCCGCACCCACGAGTATGTGGCCACGAAGATGAAGGAGCGCAAGGCCATCATCGCGCTCTACGGCGAAGAGTTCGCCGGCTTCTGCTACATCGAGAGCTGGGAAAACAAGCACTACGTGGCCAACTCGGGCCTCATCGTGGTCCCGAAGTTCCGCGGCCACCATCTCGCCACGCGCATCAAGCGCCTGGCCTTCTCGCTCAGCCGCGTGCGCTGGCCGAAGGCGAAGATCTTCGGACTGACGAGCTCCGGCGCCGTCATGCGCATCAACACGTCGCTCGGCTACGTGCCCGTGCCCTTCAGCGAGCTGACCCAGGACGACGAGTACTGGAAAGGCTGCGGCACACCCGAGACTCCCTACTGCATCAACTGCGACGTGCTCGCCCGCACGGGCCGCAAGTACTGCGTGTGTACGGGCATGCTCTTCGACCCCGAGCGTCACCCCGACACGCCCCTGCCCGTGGAAATCCCGCAGGATGTCCTCGATTTCCTCAAGGACCACGAATAAGCACAAGACCAACACTTAACGAACCAAAACCCTCCCGACCATGACAAAGAAGAAAGTAGTGGTAGCCTTCAGCGGCGGTCTGGACACGTCCTACACGGTCATGTACCTCGCCAAGGAGAAGGGCTACGAAGTATATGCCGCCTGCGCCAACACGGGCGGCTTCAGCGCCGAACAGCTCAAGACCAACGAAGAGAACGCCTACAAGCTCGGCGCCACGAAGTACGTGACGCTCGACGTGACGCAGGAGTACTACGAGAAGAGCCTGAAGTACATGATTTTCGGCAACGTGCTGCGCAACAACGTCTACCCCATCTCCGTCTCCTCCGAGCGCATCTTCCAGGGAATGGCCATTGCGCGCTACGCCAAGGAGATAGGCGCCGACGCCATCGCCCACGGCTCCACCGGAGCGGGCAACGACCAGGTGCGCTTCGACATGACGTTCCTCGTGATGTGCCCCGACATGGAAATCATCACCCTCACGCGCGACAGCAACCTCTCGCGCAAGGAAGAGGTGGACTACCTGAACGCACACGGCTTCAATGCCGACTTCGCCAAGCTGAAGTATTCCTACAACGTCGGCATCTGGGGCACCAGCA
>CALZMA010000184.1 GCA_945788445.1 uncultured Bacteroidales bacterium
GCGGCTTCAGCCTGCAAGCGGCCGCGCGAGAGCACCTTCAGCGTGGCCTGTGCGGCACCCGCCTGCGCGCCGGCTTCCTCGATGCGCGACACCACGGGGCGCTGCGCCTCGTCGGCCACTTCCACCACCTCGTAGATGGCCGGAGCCTGCGCGCCCGTCCACTTGAAGCGGATTGCCTTGACGGCTTCCTGCCCGGCGCTGAGCTGCAGGCGCACCACGCCCGTCTGCGCGTCAAGCGGCAGCGCCGTCCAGTCCGTTCCGTCCATGGTCAGTTCGGCTTCCACGCCCGCCATCGTCTGCGGGTCGCAGTAGAGCGTGAGTCCCTTCAGCAGGCGGTAGTTCTGGCAATAGTAGGTGAGGCATCCCTCGTTGCCCACGGCGGCGGCCTGTGCCGTACCCGTGTAGGGCAGGCCGTCCCACACCTCGTTGTAGACCGCCTTGGCCCCGTCTTCCATGCGGCCCTGGGTGAAAGCCCCCTCGCCGTTCACTTCGATTTCGTAGAGGCGGAGCCACTTGCTCGTGTTCGCCTTGTTGAGGTAGAGGCGCACGTATTGTGCCTCGATGCCCTTGCCGTCGAAGAGGCAGCTCTTCGTTTCGCTGCTCGTCTGCACGCATTGCGGCAGGTCCATCTTGAAGGCGGCGCTCTCCGTGCCCATCACGTTGAGCGAAGTCCAGTTCTTGCCGTTGGCCGACACCTGCACGCGGCCCTCGTTCATGTAGTCGCCGTTGACCGTGCCCATCACGATGCGCACCCGCTCAATCGGCTGTTTCTCCGAGAGCTGCAGCGTGTAGCTGTCGGTGTTCTGCTGGTTGCGGTTGAGGCACACGAAGGTCGAGGCGTCGCCGTCGTACATCAGTTCCTTCCCGTGTCCGTCCCAGATGTTGCCTTCGGGGATGGTAGCCTCGGCCACCTGCGGGGCTTTCGGCATGTGGAGCACCATGGTCTTCGTTCCGAACTTGAAAGAAACGGGTGTGTCGCCGTCGTTCACCACCCCGGCGTAGCGCACGTAGCCCTGGGGCACGAAGTCGGCCTCCGTGGCCTTCGTCCACTGCTTGCCGTCGGCGCTGAAGACGAACGTGTGGTTCTGGATGACCGAGTCCTGGAGCACGATGCGCTGCACGCGGGTCGGCTTGTCGAGCTGCACGCCGATCCACTGGCCTTTCTCCAGCGTGCAGGCCTTCTGCTGCTTCATGGCCACCTGGTTGTTGGACGTGCTCACGGCTGCCGTCACGCCCTCCACGTTGCCGGCGAAAGCAGCCTTTTTCGGGGCCGCCTCCTGGCCGAAGAAGTCGCCGAGCGCGTTCTCCTTGAGATACGTCACGAAGGGTCGCCAGTCCGTTTCCGAAACCTTTGCGATGTGTACCGATGTGCTGATGGCGCTGCCCATGCCCTCGAGGGCGTAAGCCTTGTAGTCCTCCTCCGTGTCCAGTCCGTCCACGAGCTTCAGCTCGCTGAGGTATTCTGTCCAGCGGCTGTCGTCGTTGCCCTCTGCCCCCTTCGTGGCGAGGAGCCGGTTTGTGGCGACGGCCATCGTGTGTACCTTCAGCAGCCAGGGCGAGAGGTCGCGGTAGAGCAGGGCTTCGCCAGCCACGGGCGAGTCCTTCAGGCCCATGAGCACCTCACACTGCGCGGCCAGTTCCGTCATGAGCGCGGAGAGGTCGGAGGCGTCGCCCGTGCGCTTGTAGCTGGTGACGAGGGCGCGGAATTCGGCCGAATTGTTGTAGCGCAGGTAGGGTGCCACGAAGCGGTAGGCGGCCTGTGCCGCCTCGTTGCCCGGCAGCACGGCGGCAAACGAAGCCTCCCACGAGGGCAGGTTGTCGAACTTCGCGTGGTTCCAGGCGTAGTTGGCCACGCTGAAGAGCGGTGTCTTGGAGATTTCGCCCTGCTGCATCGGGTTGCTCACGATGCCCAGGCCTCCGGTGAGGTCTGCGGGGAGCGTGGCGTTGCCCCATACGGAGGGCATGTCGTAGAAGTTCGTGTACGTGTCCATGGGGAACACCTGGCTGTCCGCATTGTCGTTGCAGGGATAGTTCCACCACCAGGCGACGCTCCTTCCCAGCTGCGTGGCGGGCGCGGCCAGGTCGGTGCTGTTCGGCACGGACCACACGCCGCCGCCCGTGGTGTAGATGGTCACGTACTTCGGCGTGGCGGCGAGGGCTTGGAAGAAGTTGTTGTAGACTTCGGTGCTCGGTGCGAAGGAGGTGCAGTAAATCTGGGGCACGAAGTGTAGCGGTTTCACCGTGTCGGCGGGTGCCTGTCCCTCCGTGTTCCATTTGTCCTCGATGGCCCTTTGCAGTGCCGTGAGGTGGTCGGCGTTGGCCTTCAGGTCCTGGGCCGAGGTGGGTACGCCCACGTCATCGACGAAGACGGCGAACTGGCGCACGCCGAGGGCGTACATCTTCTCGTACTTCGAGAGAATGTCGTTCACCACGGTGCTGCTGTACACGAAGTCGTTGCCCGGGTGGATGGCCCAAATGAAGTTCACCTTCGTGAGGGCCGAGGTCTCGCTCACTTCGCGTATCATGTCCTGCGACATCCAGCCGTTCTTCACCTGCTGTTCGGTGAGTTGGGTGGGGTAGGCGTCCTTCCATTTCTCCGAGTGGTAGGGGTCGCTCTTTGCGCCGTAGAGATAGGTGTTCATCTTGTAGCGCTTCATGAAGTGCATGAGGTCCTTTTTTACCTCCACGGAGTAGGGGTAGCCGTAGTAGCCCTCCACGAGTCCGCGGCTCTGCTGGTCGGCGAAGTCATAGAGCGTGACGGCGGGGAGTTCCTGCGTGCCGCGGTCGAGGATTTGTTCGAGCGAGGCCAGGGCGAAGAAGGTGGCGTCGGTATGCTCGCCGAGGGCCACGATGAGGGCGTTCCCGGCGTTGTCGTTGGAGAGGGAGAGCAAGTGGCGGTCGAACTTGCCGGCGCGTGCGAAGACGTCGCGGCTCAGGCTGAGGCTTGTGGCGAGTTGGTCGGCGGCGCCGCCGGAGCCGGCCGTGCCCAGCACGAGGTTGGTGCGGTCCGGTGCGAAGTCTTCCGAGAATACGGCCGTCAGTCCGTGCTCCTCGAGCACCTCTTGGGCGCGTTGCTGTGTGGCATAGTCGATGCCCGGTTCACAGACGATGTAGACCTCCTTCGTAATGGAGAGTGTGCCTGTGCCCGCCACCTGTTCTTGCGGTACGGGGTAGATGGTGTATTGTGCCAATGCCGGAGCGGGCAGCATGAGCGCCAATGCAGCCAAAAGGTGTTTGTAATTCTTCATCGTATTGCGGTTTATTGTTGGTATTAGCTGGGTAGAAGAAGAGGGGGCT
>CALZMA010000185.1 GCA_945788445.1 uncultured Bacteroidales bacterium
GAGGGTTGCCCGAGGGCGCTTGCAGAAGGGCTATTCTGCGGCAGCCACGGCGGTTTCAGCCTGGTAGAATGCCACGTCGGCGGGCGTGAGGTTCATCACGAACGTGTGGTGGCGGGCAATTTCCGCTTCCACGAAGTTCGCATAGACGCGCACGCTCTTGCCGAAGAGGGCCTCGTCGGCGTTGGCGTTGTGGAGGAGGAGGTGGAGCATGATGACATCGGCGGCCATTTCCACGAGGTGGCGGGCACAGAGGTCGTGGAAGGCACTGTCGCCGGCTTCCTTCACGCGGGCCACGGCTTCCTCAAACTTGTCGGCCATCTGCTTGGCGCGGGCCTGGATGGGCTTCAGGGCCTCGGCGAGCGGTGCCTGCTCAAATTCGCGCATCTGGGCCAGGTAGGAGCCGTTCGTCACGTAGCGGATAGCGGCCACCACCTGGAGCTGCGTCGTACCCTCGTAGATGGAGGTGATGCGGGCATCGCGGTAGTAGCGCTGGATGGGATAGTCCATCATGAAGCCCGAACCGCCGTGGATTTGCAGCGAGTCGTACGTGTTCTGGTTGGCATACTCCGAGTTCATGCCCTTGGCCAGCGGCGTGAGGCTGTCGGCGAGCTTGCTGTAGAGCTTCTGCTCCTTGCGTTCCTCGGGCGTCAGCTTGCGTTCGCGGCTGATGTCGTCGAGTGCCTTGTAGATGTCCACATAGCGGGCGCACTGGTAGAGCAGGGCGCGGCCGGCATCGAGCTTGGCCTTCATGCGGGCCAGCATGTCGAACACGGCGGGGAACTGGATGATGGGTTTGCCAAACTGCTCGCGGTCGCGGGCATAGGCGAGCCCTTCGTTGTAGGCAGCCTGGGAGAGGCCCACGCTCTGGGCGGCAATGCCGAGGCGGGCACCGTTCATGAGGGCCATCACATACTTGATGAGGCCGAGCTTGCGGTCGCCGCAGATTTCGCACTTGGCGTTCTTGTAGACCAGTTCGCAGGTGGGGCTGCCGTGGATGCCGAGCTTGTTCTCGATGCGGCGCACGTTCACGCCGCCGTCGCGCTTGTCGTAGATGAACATCGAGAGGCCGCGGCCGTCGGTCGTGCCCTCTTCCGAGCGGGCGAGCACGAGGTGGAGGTCGGCGTCGCCGTTGGTGATGAAGCGCTTCACGCCGTTCAGTCGCCAGCAGCCTTCGGCCTCGTCGTAGGTGGCCTTGAGCATCACGCTCTGGAGGTCGGAGCCGGCATCGGGCTCGGTGAGGTCCATCGACATGGTTTCGCCGGCGCAGATGCGGGGAATGAAGCGGGAGTGCTGGTCCTCGTTGCCAAACTCATAGAGCGTCTCGATGCAGTCCTGGAGGCTCCAGATGTTGCCGAAGCCGGCATCGCTCGCGGCCACCAGTTCGGCACACATGGTGTAGGGCATGATGGGGAAGTTGAGGCCGCCGTACTTGCGGGGCATGGTCATGCCGTTGAGGCCGGCCTTCACCATGGCGTCGAGGTTGGCAGCCGTGCCGCTGGCGTAGCGCACGCGGTCGCCTTCGTGGTGGGGCCCTTCGAGGTCCACGCCTTCAGCATTGTCGGCAATGGTGGTGCCGGCGAGTTCGCCCGTGATGTCGAGCACGCGGTCATAGTTGTCCATTGCGTCCTCGAAGTCGAGGGGGGCGTAGTCGAACGAGTCCTTGTCGCGGAAATCCCTTTCCTTCAGCTCCACGATGCGCTGCATGAGCGGATGGTTGAGCTCGAAGCGGAGTTCGGGGTGGTCTGTATAATTGTTAGCCATTGTTTATTTGCTGTTTTCCTTGTAATACTTGATGAGTTTGGGCACAACGTCTTCCACCGCACCCGTGATGACGTAGTCGGCGAGCTGGTTGATGGGTGCTTCGGGGTCGGTGTTGATGGAGATGACGATGCCGCTCTCCTTCATGCCGGCCACGTGCTGGATGGCTCCCGAGATGCCGCAGGCGATGTAGACTTTCGGACGCACGGTGACGCCGGTCTGGCCAATCTGCAGGTCGTGTTCGCAGAAGCCGGCATCGACGGCGGCACGGCTGGCGCCGACTTCACCGTGGAGTTCCTGTGCGAGCTTGCGGAGCAGGTCGAAGCCTTCCTTGGAGCCCACGCCGTAGCCGCCGGCCACCACGATGGGCGCGCCCTTGAGGTTGTTCTGGGCTTTCTCCACGTGGCGTTCAATGACCTTCACCACATAGTCCGTTTCGGGCACATACTTGGCCACGTCCTCGTAGACGATTTCGCCGTTGTAGTATTCGGCCACCTTCTCGGCCTTCATCACGCCGCTGCGCACGGTGGCCATCTGCGGACGGTTGTCGGGGTTGACGATGGTGGCCACGATGTTGCCGCCGAATGCGGGACGGATCTGGTAGAGGAGGTTCTCGTAGTGACGGCCGCTCTTCTTGTCGTCGTAGTCGCCGATTTCGAGTGCGGTGCAGTCGGCGGTGAGTCCGCTGGTGAGCGAGGAGCTCACGCGGGGGCCGAGGTCGCGTCCGATGACGGTGGCGCCCATGAGGCAGATTTGGGGCTTTTCTTCCTTGAAGAGGTTCACGAGGATGCTCGTGTGGGGCTTGGAGGTGTAGGGGTAGAGTCCTTCCGCGTCAAACACGTGGAGCTTGTCCACGCCGTAGGAGAGGATGTCCTTTTCCACCTTTCCCGTGATGCCGGAGCCGGCTGCGATGGCTTCGAGCTGCACGCCGAGCTGGTTGGCCAGCTTGCGGCCTTTGGTGAGGAGTTCGAGCGAAACTTCCTCGACCGTATATTTGTCAATTTCGCAATATACGAATACGTTGTTCATAGTCTCAACAGTGTTTGTGCGCTACCCGATGGTGTGGCTGTCCAACAATTCTTTTACCAGGGCCTCCACGTCGGCGTCGGCAGCCGTGAGGCGTTTGCTTTCTTTGGCCTTGAACACGATGTTCTGCACGGCCTTCACCTTGGTGGGTGAACCGGCCAGACCGCACTGCTGAAGGTCGCCGTCCACGTCTGCCACGCTCCACTGGGCGATGGTGAGGTAGGGTTTCTTCCCGTATTCCTCGGCGTAGGGCAGCGAGCCGTCGGCCGGGCGCTCCATGGGTGCGGAGGCACGCTTGTACTTCATCACGAGTTTGGCGTTGCGGGGGCGGCAGGGGGCTGCGTTTCCGTTCACGGTGAGGAGGATGGGGAGGGGTGCTTCCACGCGTTCGATGCCGCCGTCGATGTGGCGGGTCACGGTGACCTTGCCGTCCTCTACTTTTTCGATGCAGGTGACGTAGGTCACTTGGTTGAGGTCGAGCTTCTGGGCCACCTGCGGGCCTACCTGTGC
>CALZMA010000186.1 GCA_945788445.1 uncultured Bacteroidales bacterium
ATCCGGGCTGACGAGCGCATCTGCACCATCGGGAACAAGATGTACTTCAGCAGCAACAAGAACGGGACGGCACTCCGCATCAAGAGGCGGAGCGGGGATTTCCAGATGTTTGTGGTGCAGGAGGCGTTCGACATGGAGAAGTTCAAGGCGGGCACGCTCCGCGACCTCATGGTCATCAACAAGTGGGGCGAGGAGTTGGAATTGCGGGAGGTTCCGCCCAGCCTGCGCTGACGGGGGAAGCGGGAGCCCCCTGCCCTACCCTTGCGCCATTTTGCGCAAAACGAGGCGGCTTTCCGGGCCGAGATTGAAGAGCAGGTCCACGATGCTGAGGTGGGGGAGGAAGCCTGTGCGGGAGGAAAAGACTTGGTAGTAGGGAACTGCCCCGGGGAAACGGGCCGCAAGGGTTTGCGGGGAAGCCAGGGGACGCAGGTCTATGGAGGAAGGGGAAATCTCCGTTACATATTCTTTACTCACTTCCACCTCGCAGGGGAGGCCGAGAAGTTCGCAAACCAGCCGGCGCAAGCCTTCGTTGAAGTCTGTGAGGTAGGTATAGTGCCGGGTGTAGAAGGGCTGGAAATCGTCGGCGTAATACTCAAAATACGGACTGTTTTCGTAAGCGGAAACGAGGGCCCGCCAATGGAGCTGGCGCCAGTTGCCATGGTCCGAGATGCGGATGTCGCGCATGGGACAATGGTTGCGCTGCGTGCGCTCTATGGGCACGGTGAGCGGCTGCGGCCCTTGCGGGGTGGCGATATAGCAACGGCTCCGCGTGGTCTGTTTCACGTAGTGTTCTCCCCAATCCTCCACCGCGTTGGGCGTGGCATAGAGTTGGGCATAAAAGGGAACGGGGGCAAGGTATTGCGAAGGAAGGAGGAGCATGGGAGTGTATGGTTGGGTTAGGAGGAATAAGGTTATGAGGTTATAAAGTTAGTGGCTGAGGGGCATGGGCTTAAAGAGCAACTTTATAACCTCATAACCTTATTCCTCATCACCTAACTGTATAACCTCATAACCTTTGCGCTGCACGCCGGGCTACTTGATGTCCCAAACGCGCTTGAACAGGCGGTTCCAGCGGATACCGCCGCTGAAGATGCCGTAGTCGGGGTCGAGCGAAATCCACACGAAGAGGGGTTTGCCCACGATGTGGTCTTCGGGCACGAAGCCCCAGAAGCGGGAGTCGGCAGAGTTGTCGCGGTTGTCGCCCATCATCCAGTAGTAGTCGAGGCGGAAGGTGTAGCTGTCCGTCTGCTTGCCGTTGATGTAGATTTTGCCGTCCTTCACTTCCAGCTGGTTGCCTTCGTACACACGGATGGGGCGCTCGTAGATGGGGAGGTTCCAGAGGGTGAGCTTCAGCGTGCTTCCCTTCTTGGGAATCCAGATGGGGCCGTAGTTGGAGGTGGTCCACTTCTTCGCCATGTTTTGCGGATAGAGCCAATCCACTTCGGGGCGGGCCGGACGAATGTCGCTCACGAGGTCGGTGCGCTTTTCAAGCTCCTGCTTCACCCGGCTTGTCAGCGGCATCCACACGGTCTGGCCGTTGCGCTGGGTGTAGAGGTCCTCGTCCGTGATGCCGAGTTCTTTCTTCAGGTCGAGCGGGATATCCTGGCGGAAAGTCACTTCGTAGGCATACTGCACTTCCTGGGGTGCCTCTTCCGCAACGGGCTTCTGTCCCTTGTAATTGACATAAACCACGTTGTCCTTGATTTCCAAGTACTGTCCCGGCAGGCCCACGCATCGCTTCACATAGTTTTCACGACGGTCCGTGGGACGCGCCACAATATCGCCGAACAAGTCGGGCTGGGCACGCATGTAGGCGGCACCGGCCGTATAGATTGCGCTGTACTTTGCCTGTTGTTCTTCGTAGCTCATGCCCGGATGGATGGCAGCCGAGGCAAGCTGGGGCATCTCGCCCGGTGCGGCTGCCGGATGGCCCAGCACTTGGTCGCCCGTCTGGTAGCACATGCGGTAGTAGTCCTGGTTCTGCTGGTTGAGGGCTACGGTATCGCCCGCGGGGTAGTTAAACACCACGATGTCGCCGAGTTCCACCTTGCCCAGTCCTTCCACGCGGCGGTAGTCCCAGTGCGGGTGTTCCAGGTAGCTCTTGCAGCCCACAACGGGGAGCGTATGCTGCGTGAGGGGCATGTAGAGCGGTGTCTGCGGAATGCGCGGACCGTAGGATACTTTCGAAACCAAGAGGTAATCGCCCGTGAGGAGGGTCTTCTCCAAAGAAGAGGAGGGAATCACGAAGTTCTGGAAGAAGAACTGGTTGAGGAAATAGATGGCCACGAGGGCAAAGACGATGGCATCGACCCAACCCATGATGAAGCGCGTGGCAGGCCCCACCTCGGGTTCGCGCCACCAGCCCCACTTGATGCGGTGACCGATGTAGGCATCGTAGATAAAGGGGATAACCAGAAGGCCCCACCACGACTCTACCCAGTAGAGGAAGAGAAGGTAAACGAGGGTGGATATGCCAAACTTAGTCCAAGCCACTGCTCGGGATTGGGGTTTCTTTTTGGAAGTCATTTCGGGGAATATGTCTGGACTGCGGACCAGCGGTTAGAAGTTAAACAAATCGTCGGTGGAGAGGAGGCCTTCGTGGCTGGCGGTGTACTCAGCGGCCAGCACGGCACCGAGGGCGAAACCGCGGCGGCTGTGTGCGGAGTGGGTGATGGAGATGAGGTCGGCCTCGGAGTCGTAGGTGATGGTGTGGATGCCCGGCACTTCGCCTTCGCGGATGGCATCGATGCGGAGGAGGTTGGGGGCAGCTTCCTTCTCTCCTTCCAAGGAGCCGTCGGGCAGACGCACCTGTCCCTTCACCCACCCGTCCTTGCGGTCGAGTTCGGCACAGACCTGTTCGGCCAGCGTGATGGCCGTGCCGCTCGGCGCGTCGAGTTTGTGTACGTGGTGCGTTTCCACCTCACTCACGTCGTAGCCGGGATAGGCATTCATGATACGGGCCAAGTACTTGTTCACAGCCGAGAAGATGGCCACGCCGAGAGAGAAATTACTGGCCCAGAAGAGCGTGTGGCCCTCCTCCGCACAGGCCCGGCGCACGTCGGCCTCATGGTCGGCGAGCCAGCCCGTACTTCCGCTCACCACCTTCACGCCCTGTTCCCAAGCGCGGAGGTAATTGCCGTAGGCGGCGGTGGGGGTGGTAAACTCGATGGCAACGTCCGCACTGCGGAATGCGTCGGAGTCGAAGTCGCAGAGGTTGTCTGCATCGATAATCGATACAATTTCATGGCCACGCTGCAGGGCGATTTCTTCAATCATGTGCCCCATCTTTCC
>CALZMA010000187.1 GCA_945788445.1 uncultured Bacteroidales bacterium
CGGTGAGGATGTCGCCGAAGGTGTTTTCGGTGACCATCACGTCGAAGAAGCGGGGCTCCTGGATCATGCGCATGGCGGCGTTGTCCACATACATATAGTCGGTCTGCACGTCGGGGTATTGCTTTTCAACTTCCTGTGCCACCTTGCGCCAGAGGCGGGAGGAGGCGAGGACGTTGGCCTTGTCGACCACGGTGAGGTGCTTGCGACGGCGGCGGGCATACTGGTAAGCCACGTGGAGAATGCGCTCTACTTCGGGACGGGAGTAGGCGTTGGTGTCGAAGGCGTAGTCGGTGCCTTCCTTCTTTTCACCGAAATACATGCCGCCCGTGAGCTCACGGATGCAGACGAAGTCGGCGCCCTTGACGAGGTCCTCGCGCAGGGGCGACTTGTGGATGAGGCAGTCGAAGGTTTCGACGGGACGGATGTTGGCGAAGAGCCCGAGCTTCTTGCGCATGGCGAGCAGGCCCTGTTCGGGACGCACCTTGGCGGTCGGGTCGTTGTCAAACTTCGGGTCGCCCACGGCGGAGAAGAGGACGGCGTCGGCGTCCTGGCAGATCTGGAACGTCTCTTCGGGGAAGGGGTCGCCTACGGCATCGATGGCGGCAGCGCCGCAGAGGGCGGGGGTGAAGCTCACCTCGTGGCCGAACTTGTTGCAGACGGCCTGCATGACGGCTACGCCCTGCTGGGAGATTTCGGGGCCGATGCCGTCGCCGGCGAGAACAGCTATTTTCAGTTTCATGGGAGAAATGGGTGTTTCGTTGGAAGGGTTATTGAATCAAGTTGAGCATTTTCAGCGTAGCCTTGATGGCAGCGTCTGTCTGGTCGGCATCGAGGCCGCGGGTGCGGATGGTTTTTCCCTCGTGCTCCCAGGTGATGACGGTCTGCACGAAGGCATCGGTGCGTCCGCCGGGCGGGATGGTCACGTAGTAGCCCGTGAGCATGGGGAAGGGGCGGCCGAGGCGGTGCTTGTAGATGTCGCGCACGCCGCGCATGAAGGCATCGTACTGTCCGTCGCCCGTGGCGTGGGCCTCGTAGCAGGTGCCCTCGATTTCCATCTTCAGCTGGGCCGTGGGCTTGAGGCCGTAGGCGGTGGTGACGAGGTAGCTGATGAGTTTCACCTTGTCTTCGGGCGCATCGTGCTTGAGCACGTCGTTGACGATGTAGGGGAGGTCGTCCTGCGTCACCATTTCCTTCTTGTCGCCGAGTTCGATGATGCGTTCGGTGACGCGGCGGGTCTGTTCGGGGGTGAGCTCGAGCCCGTAGGTCTCGAGGTTCTTGAGGATGTTGGCCTTGCCGCTGTTCTTGCCGAGGGCATATTCGCGCTGGCGGCCGAAGCGTTCGGGGAGCAGGGCGTTGCAGTAGAGGTTCGACTTGTTGTCGCCGTCGGCATGGACTCCGGCGACCTGGGTGAAGACGCTCTCGCCGACAATGGGCTTGTTGGCGGGCACGGCGATGCCGCTGTAGCTCTCCACGAGGCGCGAGATGTCGAAGAGCTTGCTCTCGTCGATGCGGGTGGTGATGTGGAAATGGTCGTGGAGGATGGCCTGCACACTGGCCAAGGGGGCGTTGCCCGCACGTTCGCCGAGGCCGTTGACGGCGGTGTGGATGCCCTGGCAGCCGCAGAGCACGGCGGCGGAGACGTTGGCGATGGCGAGGTCGTAGTCGTTGTGGGCGTGGAAGTCGAAGTGGAGCGTGGGGTAGCGCTTGCGCATTTTCCGGAAAAAGCTGACGGCGGAGAGCGGGTCGAGCACGCCGAGCGTGTCGGGCAGCATGAAGCGGCGCACGGGCTGCCGGCTGAGGGCGTCGACGAGCTGGTAGACGTAGTCGGGCGAGTCCTTCATGCCGTTGGACCAGTCCTCGAGATAGACGTTCACGCTGATGCCCAGCACGCCGGCGAGGGCTATTTCGCGGCAGATGTCGGCGATGTGCTCCTCGGGCGTCTTGTGGAGCTGGAGCTCGCAGTGGCGGCGCGAACCCTTGCAGAGGAGGTTGATGACGCGGCCGCCGCAGTCGCTGATCCAGCGGAGCGATACGCCCTTGTCCACGAAGCCCAGCACCTCCACGGCCTCGAGCATGCCGTGGCGGTCGGCCCACTGGCAGATGTCGGTGACGGCCTGCTTCTCGCCCTCGCTGACGCGGGCGGAGGCGACTTCGATGCGGTCGACCCGGACTTCGCGCAGCAGCTTCTTGGCGATTTGCAGCTTTTCGTGTGGCACGAACGACACGCCGCTGGTCTGCTCGCCATCGCGGAGGGTGGTGTCCATGATTTCCATATTCTCAGAGTTTTCGGTGAGGATTTAGGCGTTTGCAGCTTCCCACTGTGCAATCTTGTCCTTGCTCTGCACGAGGAAGTCGATGTCGTCGAGGGCGTTCTCGAGGCAATATTTCTTGTAGCCGTTGATGTCGAAGTGCTCGCTCTCGCCTGTGGCGAGGTTGGTGACCGTCTGGTTGGGCAGGTCGATGCGCACCTGCATCTTCGGGTCGGCCTGGATGGCCTCGAAGAGGCGGGCGAGGAAGCCTTCGCTCACCACCACGGGCAGCACGAAGTTGTTGAGCTCATTCTGCTTGTGGATGTCGGCGAAGAAGGAGCTGATGACCACGCGGAAGCCGTAGCCGGCAATGGCCCAGGCGGCAT
This sequence comes from uncultured Bacteroidales bacterium, assembly GCA_945788445.1. Taxonomy (GTDB): domain Bacteria; phylum Bacteroidota; class Bacteroidia; order Bacteroidales; family Bacteroidaceae; genus Alloprevotella. Next base: position 2,636 of record CALZMA010000187.1, read on the forward strand.
GTTCGCGGCTGGAACCGCTGCCGAAGTTGCGGCCGGCGACGAGCACGCAGCCGGAATAGGTGGGGTCGTTGAGGACGAAGTCCTTGGGGGAGCCGTCGGCGTTGTAGCGCCAGTCGCGGAAGAGGTTTTCGCCGAAGCCTTCCTTGTCGGTGGCCTTGAGGAAGCGGGCGGGGATAATCTGGTCGGTGTCGACGTTTTCGAGGGGGAGGGGCACGCAGGTGCTCTCTATGATGTGGAAGGGTTGCTTCATGGGGAGGATGGGGGATGGGGTTAGAACATGGTTCTGGGGTCTGTGATGACGCCCGTGACGGCTGCAGCTGCGGCGACGAGGGGGGAGGCGAGGCAGGTGCGTGAGCCCGGACCCTGGCGGCCTTCGAAGTTGCGGTTGGAGGTGGAGACGGCGAGTTTGCCGGCGGGGATTTTGTCGTCGTTCATGGCGAGGCAGGCGGAGCAGCCGGGCTGGCGGATGGCGAAGCCGGCTTCGGCGAGCACCTTGTCGAGGCCCTCGGCCTTGATTTGGTCGAGCACGCGCCACGAACCGGGCACGAGCCAGGCGGTGACGCCCTCTGCCTTGTGGCGGCCCTTGGCGATGGAGGCGAAGGCGCGGAAGTCTTCGATGCGGCCGTTGGTGCAGGCTCCGAGGAAGACGTAGT
>CALZMA010000188.1 GCA_945788445.1 uncultured Bacteroidales bacterium
CTCTTATTGGGCTTTGCCCTGCTCGCCACCTTGGCCCGCTTGGTCTACGTGAGCCAGGGCGAACAGGCCGCGCCGGCCGCCGAAAGCAAGTCGGCCGTCGTTCTGGAAAACATTCTGAACCGCAAGAGCGTGCGCTCCTACACCGAACGGGCCGTGAGCCGCGAACAGCTCGACACGCTGCTCCGCGCAGCCATGGCCGCCCCCACGGGCCGCGACATGAGGCCGTGGAAATTCGTGGTGGTGGACGACAAGGAGACACTCGCCAAACTGGCCGAAGCGCTGCCCCGCCACAAGATGCTCCCCGAAGCGCAGGCCGCCATCGCCATCTGCGGCGACCTCTCCGTGACGGACGACAAGGGCAACCCTTCGACCAACTGGACCTTCGACTGCTCGGCGGCGACGGAAAACCTGCTGCTGATGGCCGAGGCCATGGGGCTGGGCGCTGTCTGGACAGGCGTTTATCCCTACGAAGAACGCATAGCGGCAGTGCGCGAAGCCCTCGAATTGCCCGAAGAAATCGTTCCGCTGAACCTTATTCCCATCGGCTACCCCAAGGGCAACCCGCAACCGAAGGAGAAGTACAACGCAGACAACGTCCACTTCAACGGCTGGTAACCCGCGCGCCGCAGTTTGCACGGGACATTGCCCCGCCATTGACAACTCCACTCGGCAAATGGGCCTGCTAAGCACGAAAAATGGGGCGGAAGGGGCATATTGTAGGTGAAAATTTTGCTTCGTTTGCACATTCGGCCTAATTTTGCGCACAGTTCAGACGAAAACAAAACAAAACAAAGCATAAACAGCATGACTCACAACTTACTGAAAGGCAAGCGCGGCATCATCTTCGGCGCGCTCAACGAAGACTCCATTGCTTGGAAAGTGGCCCTCAAGGCCGCCGAGGAAGGCGCACAGATTACCCTGAGCAACACGGCCATGGCCCTGCGCATGGGTTCACTCGACAAGCTCGCCGAGCAAATTGGGGCTACGGTCATCGCAGCCGACGCCACGAGCGTAGAGGACCTTCAGCACGTGTTTGAAGAGTCGATGAACGTGCTCGGCGGCAAGATTGACTTCGTGCTCCACTCCATCGGCATGAGCCCCAACGTGCGCAAGCACCGCACCTACGACGACCTCGACTACGGCTACCTCCAGAAGACGCTCGACATCTCGGCCATCTCTTTCCACAAGATGCTCCAGGTGGCCAAGAAGCTCGACGCCATCGCTGAATACGGCTCGGTAGTGGCCCTCACCTACGTGGCTTCGCAGCGCACCTTCTTCGGCTACAACGACATGGCCGACGCCAAGAGCATGCTCGAAAGCATCGCCCGCTCCTTCGGCTACATCTACGGCCGCGAAAAGCACGTGCGCATCAACACCATCTCGCAGAGCCCCACGGCTACCACGGCCGGCAAGGGCATCAAGGACATCGACAACATGATGGACTTCTCCGACAAAATGTCGCCCCTCGGCAACGCCAACGCCGAAGAGTGTGCCAACTACTGCGTCATGATGTTCTCCGACTTCACCCGCAAGGTGACCATGCAGAACCTCTTCCACGACGGCGGCTTCTCCAGCATGGGCATGAGCCTCCGCGCCATGAACCAGTATGCCAAGGACCTCAAGCCTTACGAAAACGAAGAGGGCAAAATCATCTACGGCTAAAGTACTTTTCCCCCAACCAACCCAACAGACAACGGCTACCAATGCACACCAGCGGTAGCCGTTGTTTGGGTTTTACGCAGATGGCCGGAACGCTACCTGGGCCGCAACGCAAGGGGAGGAGGAAAAACGCAAGGAATGTAGCGAGTTTATTTTCATGCCTTCACCCAAATAAGTGCTTAACTATTTTGTAAAAATAAAACAATTGAAGTATTTTTGCAGCGCAAAGTGCTTGAAAAACAGATGACAATCATTGTTTTCAGCAGAACTTTCATCCGCGTAAGTAACGAATGTTCTCCTTGCAAACCTACAAATCTGAGAAAAACATCAAACCTTTATTTTTTATGAGAAATAGTACCTTTAGAAAATTTCTTCTATTCCTGCTATTGCTCCCCACACTTCTTTGCACTACCGCCTGGGCCCAACTTTCTACGTTAGAACAGGGCAAGGTGTATCGCTTCAAGAACGTGGGGCAATCCTCCTACGCGTTGGCGGCAACGACCACCAAGGGGGCAACGGGCAGCACGGCCACAACAGGCAGCACGGAAGCGGACTATCCGCAGCTCTGGTATGTGGCCGAAGTCAAAGACGTCAACGGCACCCCGACCTACCGCCTGCGAAACATGGGCAACGGCCTCTACCTGCAAGGCAACGGGACGAGCGCGCAATGGAAAATGGTGGACGGCGGGACCACGGCCAACACCTATCTCTACCTCATCTCCCGCGACGCGCACAACACGCTCAGTGACCAAAGCACCACGGGCGGCTACCGCCACATGCACCTCGACGGCTCGAGGAACGTTGTGGGCTGGGAGTCGGCCAACCAATCTACGCAGTGGGACATCACGCAGGTGGACATCGACGCCGACGTAATTGCCCAAAACTGGACCAACCTCGAGAGCGTGACCTTCAGCGAAGCGCAAATCAAGGGCTACCAGACGGCCCTCGACGCGCTCTTCACCGACAAGGCGTGTACCACGCTCTCCTCGACCTACGCCTCCATGAGCGAAACCGACCTCAAGGCCCACGCTCACTACACGGCTCTGCCGGAAGCACTCAAAAACATGGTGTACAAGACGTGGCGCACGCAAAACGGCACACCTGTCAATGAGGCTTGGCAAGAAAGCAACTTCGACACGAAAAAGCCCGCCTGGGGCGGCGACTATGCCAAGCGTTTCCGTATACAGAACTACGAGATTTACACAGAACGGGAATGCGCCAACAGCGCGATGCAAATCAACATCCACACCAACCTGAACAACCCCACGGGTATCTTCTGCAACTACCGCCAGCCGCTCTTCGTGATGGTGGAGAATGAAGTTCCCGAGAATGCCTCGCTCTATCTGGGCTACTACACGGGCCACGGACAGGGTGCCGGCTACAAAGACGGCGTGCAACTCCACCAGGGCCTCAACGTCATCCCCTTCTGGGGCGACAAGACCTGGACCTGCATCTACTATACGGCCAAGACCATGAAGGCATGGGACGGCACCACGACGCTCACAGACTTCGACCTCACACAGTTCCCCGACATGAAGATCCACATCGAGGGCGGTAACGTGAACGGTTACTACAACGCCGTGGGCGACGACCTCTGGGCACACAATGCGGCCACCACGGGTT
>CALZMA010000189.1 GCA_945788445.1 uncultured Bacteroidales bacterium
GCGAGGCGGCTGATGTATTTGCCCAAGATGTCGAACTCGAGGTTCACCACGCTGCCCACGCGGATGTCGTGGAAGTTGGTGTGTTCGTAGGTGTAGGGAATGATGCACACCTTGAAGCTGTCGCGGGTGGGTTCGCACACGGTGAGGCTCACGCCATTGACCGTGACGGAACCTTTGTCTACGGTAAAGTAGCCGCGGCGCACCATCTCTTCGGTGGTTTCGTAGCGGAAGGTGTAGATGTAGCTGCCGTTGGCATCCTCGATGTGCTCACAGACGGCGGTCTGGTCTACGTGGCCCTGCACGATGTGTCCGTCCAAGCGGCCGTTCATCTGCATGGAACGCTCTACGTTCACCTTGTCGCCCGGGACGAGCAGGCCGAGGTTGGAGCGACGGAGGCTTTCGTCCATGGCGGTGACTACGTAGCGCTTGCCTTCGCGGCGCACCACGGTGAGGCACACGCCGTTGTGCGCCACGCTCTGGTCGATGGTGAGTTCATCGCCAAAGGCGCATTCCAATGTAAAATGCTTGTTGTCTTTATCTTTCTCGACGGCTACCACGGTGGCCATCGACTCTACAATGCCGGAAAACATGTTGGGGATTTTATTAGGTATGAGGTATGAGTTATGAGTTATGAGGTTGCGGGGGGGGATGAGTCCGTTCAACAAGCTACCTGACAACCTCACACATCTTTCGTCGCGCACTTCAGTTCACTAAAGCAATTTGTCCTAAAGCAATTTGTCAAGTTGCAGGGTGTCGCCCTCTGCCACCACGTGGCCGTTCACCACGTCGAACTTTTTCACTTTGCGCTCCAGCTCCGTGAGGTTGATGAGCACGCCGATGGCTTCTCCGTTGTCGCGGGTGGTCATGGCGTAGCGGTCACCTTCGCGAAGCGAACCGTAGACTTCTCCATCGGTGCCGTCGAGCGCGGTGCGGGTTACGTTGAGGGTGTCGCCCTTTTCGGTGATGAGCGTGAAGGTGCTCATGCCAAACTCGCCGCCTACGCCATAGAGCGTGGAGTCGGGGATTTGGTCGGCCACCTCCGTCTCGGCAGGCGTTACATCGGCCTGGTTGTCGGCTGGCTGCGGTTTCTTTCCGCAAGAGGCCATGAGGGCGAAGCTGAAGGCGAGGGCCAGGAGGGAGAGACTATGCTTGTTCAGTGTCATAAGGAGGTAATGGATTAATGCTATACACACAGCGTGCATACAAAAGAAGGATAGAGGGAATAGTAGACGGTGAATGTTTCTGCACCGCAGACCCGGGCGAGGAGCTGCCCCGGGGCAGAGGCTTGCAGGCAAATGTCTGAAATCAGGTTTATCTCTTTCGTACTGACCATTTTGTAGACGGCTTCTTTCGCACTCCAGAGCAATACAGCTGTCTGCTCTTCCGTGAGGGTGGGAAAAGCGCAAAGCAAAGGCAGTTCCTCGGGCAGGAGAAATCGGCGGGATATGCGGAGCGCCCGGCTCCCCCACCCTTCGATGTCGAGGCCATGTCGCTGCCGCCCGACACTGAGCGCGAAGGCGCGCCCCGTGTGGGACACACTGATTTCCCATCGGCTCCCTTCGGCAAAGGGACGACCCGTGGCTTCGTGGCCGATGCGGACGCGCTGGCCGAGCAGGGCGCAGGCAAGCATGTCGACCGAGAGCCTTTCGACCAGCCGCTTCTGCTTGTAGTCTTCGTAGCGCTCGAAGGGCAAGAGCGGGAATCTGCAGCGGGCGAGGTCTACCAGCTGGTCTGGGGTGAGGCGGTGTTGCCACACATATACGGTGGGCAAGCCGTCTTCTTCCGCCTCGCGGTGCGGGCCTACGTAGCGCAGTTCTTCTTCTTCCAGCAGCATAGCCGTCGGGGTGTTGCCTTGCATCAGAACGGGCATTCTTCTTCCGCACCGGTTCCCTTGGGGGCTGCAGAGGTCTGCGTAGGAGCCTGGCCTTGCGGAGCGGCAGAGGCGGACTTCGGGGTGAGCATTTCCATGTTGGACCCCCACACTTCGGTCACGTAGTGGGTCACACCGCGCTTGTCGGTATAGTTGCGGTAGCGGAGTTCGCCTTCTATGAAGAGTTTGTCGCCCTTGTGAACGTAGCGCTCGGCTATTTCAGCCAGCCTTCTCCAGAGCAACACCGTGTGCCACTCGGTTCGTTCGGGCACTTGCGTACCGTTTTCCAACGTATAGCCGGGCGTACTGGTGGCCAAGCGGATGGTTGCCATGCACAGGCCGGCATCGACATATCGGATTTCGGGGTCCTTGCCCACATTTCCGATGAGCATAACTCTGTTGAGGGACATAGCTGGGATTTGTTGGGGTTAGCGAATGCGGTCGGCTGCGCGCACAAGCGCTTCGTCGTGGCGGATGCCGCGGCGTGCCATCACGAGGCAAACCAAGGAGAGCAGCGGGAACACGAGGCCGATCCCCGGGGTGAAGTCCATGTCCAGACGCGAAGCCAACGATGCGCTGTAGGCTCCGCAGGCCACGAACCAAAGTACCTGCACGGCCATGGTCCAAGTCACTTTCTTGAGCTGCGCGACGCGGTTCTTGAAGCCAAGCAACGCCACCACGGCGAGGGCGATGGAGGCGAGCGAGAGAATGAGCAGGCCGTAAGGCATGCGGCCGGCCAATGCGGCTACCTGCTCTGCATCGTAGTGGCAGCTGTAAAGGGCGAACTCTGTCTCCCCTTGGCTAAACTGGCCCAGCGGCACGATGTAGGTGAACACGGGCAGCACGATGGCCAAGAGAAGATAGAGACTCTGGATGCGCTGTATCATGCTTCGTCAGCCAAGTTTTCCTTCTCCTTGGCAGGATTGCGGAAGTAAATATTCTTGTGGAGGAACTCGTCGGCAGCCATCAGCGTGGGCTTCGGCAACTTCTCGTAGTAGCGGGAAATCTCGATTTGTTCGCGGTTTTCGAAAGTTTCCTCGAGGTTGTCGTTGGCCGTAGCAAACTCCTTGAGCTTGCGCGAAAGGTCTTCCTTCATTTGGGCGCTGATTTGGTTGGCGCGCTTCGACATAATGGCTACGCTCTCGTAGATGTTGTCGGTGCCTTCGCAGAAGTCCATTAAGTTGTGCGTTACCGTGTTGGTCGGTGCCTTGCTTTTTTTGTAGTCCATATCTCGTTGATAGATTTTATATTCTTAAAAGTTCGTTTGGGGGAATAAGATTGTTTTTAGGGGAAATGCGCCTTGCGCGGCTACTGTTTCACTTCCGTGGTCACGTATTTGCGTGCTTTGTCGAAGAGGTCCTGCGCTTCCTTCAGGTATTTCGACTCGGGATATTCCGTCACGAAGC
>CALZMA010000190.1 GCA_945788445.1 uncultured Bacteroidales bacterium
GAGTACCTGCGCAAGCACTACACCTCGCCCACGTTCCAGGACGTGAATGCGCTCGACGCCTTCGTCTGCTACGACCTGCCGCTCCGCGGGGCCTTCCGCAAGGTCTCGCTGCTCTGCCGCTACGACTGCATGGGCGACCACTCAGACGGCAGCATCGACGAGGCAGGAAGGCTCCGGCTCACCGACGCCGCGCGGCAGCGCCTCACGGGCGGACTTACGTGGAGCCTGGCGAAAAAGATGAACGCGGACATCCGCATGAACTTCGAGAAGTATTTCTACGAAAACGCGGCCCTCGCGAAACCTTCTGAACGCGACAAGGTGGTCGTTGAACTCGTGGTGCACTTCCCGAACCAATAGGGGGGCGCACGGCCTTCGCCCCACATTCGGCAACCGCGCTTTGCAAAGCCACGCCTTGGAAAAGGATTTGGGCCTGAGGCAAGAAAAATTTTGGCGCAAAAAAGAAAGGCATATAAAATAAGGTGTAATTTTGCAGCAGAATATCCCCTCCATTCTGCAAGCAGGTTCGCCGAAGCACGAAGCCCCCGGGGAGCTTGCTCTTCGGGGTTCGGCGCGAAGGCGCTTTTCTCCAGCAATCAAAAAAACATACATCTATATGTCCGCAACCAAAACTATCAAAACGGCGCTCGTCTCGGTGTTCCACAAGGACGGCCTCGAAGCGCTTCTGGCAAAATTGCACGAAAACGGCGTACAGTTCCTCTCCACGGGCGGCACGCAACAGTTCATCGAGTCGCTCGGCTACCCCTGCCGCAAGGTGGAGGACGTGACGACCTATCCCTCCATCCTCGGCGGCCGCGTGAAGACGCTCCACCCGAAGGTGTTCGGCGGCATCCTCGGACGCCGCGAGCTCGACGCTGACCGCGCACAGATGGCGCAGTACGAAATCCCCGAAATCGACCTGGTCATCGTGGACCTCTACCCCTTCGAGCAGACCGTGGCCAGCGGTGCCTCGGCAGCGGACATCATCGAGAAAATCGACATCGGCGGCATCTCGCTCATCCGCGCCGGCGCAAAGAACTTCAACGACGTGGTCATCGTGCCCTCGAAGGCTGAATACGAACCGCTCCTCCGCCTCATCGAGAAGAACGGCGCGCAGACGGAACTCGAGGACCGCCGCTGGTTCGCTACACGCGCCTTCGGCGTGAGCAGCCACTACGACACGGCCATCCACGCCTGGTTTGAGAAGCAATAAGTACGTTCGCTAAATGTGTAAAAGACATGGGGTTTTTCTCTAAACTTTTTTCTTTCACCCAGGAGCTGGCTATCGACTTGGGTACGGCGAACACCATCATCATCGCCGACGACGAAATCGCCGTGAACGAGCCTTCGGTGGTGGCGCTCGACACGCACACCGAAAAGATGATTGACGTGGGCGAAAAGGCGAAGCTGATGTACGAGAAGACGAACAACAAAATCCGCGTGATCCGTCCGCTCCGCGACGGGGTCATCGCGGACTTCAACGCCTGCGAACAGATGATGCGCGGCCTCATCAAGAAGGTCCACTCGGGCAAGCGGCTCTTCTCGCCCTCGCTCCGCATGGTCATCGGCGTGCCGAGCGGCTCGACCGAGGTGGAACTCCGCGCCGTGCGCGACTCGGCGGAACACGCCGGCGGCCGCGACGTGTACCTGCTCTACGAACCCATGGCGGCGGCCATCGGTATCGGCGTGGACGTGAACGCGCCGGAGGGCAACATGATTGTGGACATCGGCGGCGGCACGACGGAAATCGCCGTCATCTCGCTCGGCGGCATCGTCTCGAACAATTCCATCAAGATGGCAGGCGACGACTTCACCAATGACATCCGCGAATACATGAGCCGGCAGCACAACGTGCTGGTGAGCGAACGCATGGCGGAGCGCATCAAAATCCATGTGGGCGCGGCCCTCACGGACCTCCAGAACCCGCCCGAGGACTACGTGGTACACGGCCCGAACCGCATCACGACGATGCCGATGGAGGTGCCGGTGTGCTACCAGGAAATCGCGCACTGCCTCGAAACGTCCATCGCACGCATCGAGCAGGCGGTCATCAACGCGCTGGCGAACACGCCGCCCGAACTCTACGCGGACATCGTGAAGAACGGCATCTTCCTCACGGGCGGCGGTGCCCTGCTCCGCGGCCTCGACAAGCGCCTGAGCGACAAAATCAACATTCCCTTCCACGTGGCCGAAGACCCGCTCCTCTGCGTGGCCAAGGGCACGGGCGTGGCGCTGAAGAATGTGGAGAAATTCACCTTCCTCATGCGGTAGACGCACCTACCTGAATGAACAAATGAAGGCGCGGCGCTGTTTCAGCGTTCAACTGGGGAGGCCCGAAGAGCTGCAGGTCAGCCCTTCGGGCCTCCCGCTAAACGCCCGCCTTCTGGGTTCATCACACCTTATCCATTTTTTCTCTCCCCCATGAACAACCTTCTGGACTTCATCCGCAAGTACTTCTTCGTGGTGCTCTTCGTGGTGCTCGAAGGGGTGAGCGCGTGGCTGCTGACGCAGTTCAACAGCTTCCACGGCAGTGTGTGGTTCTCCGCCGCCAACGGGGCTGTGGCCACAGTCGGCGGGCTCTACGGCGACCTGACAGGCTGGGCGAACCTGCGGGAGGTGAACGCAGAACTGACGGCGCAGAACATCTCGCTCCAGCGCGAAACGGAACTCCTGCGGCAGGCGCTCACCGACGCCACGCGCGACTCTACGCTCACCGAACGACTGATGCGCGAACGCCTCGCGGGCTACGAGATGCTGCCGGCCAAGGTGGTGTCGAACAGCGCCGAACGGGCGGGCAACTACCTGGTCATCGACAAGGGAGTGGCCGACGGCGTGCAGCCGGAGATGGGCGTGGTCGGCGGCGGCGGCGTGGTGGGCATTGTCTACCTCACGGGGCCGCACCACTCGCTGGTCATCCCCGTCACGAACCGCAAGTCGAGCATCAGCTGCCGCGTGAGGGGCCAGAACTATTTCGGCTACCTGCAGTGGGACGGCCAAAGCATGCTGAGCGCCTACGTGGACGACGTGCCGCGCTACGCCAAGGTGCGCACGGGCCAGGCGGTGGAGACGAGCGGCTACTCGGCAGTGTTCCCCCCGGGCATCTTCGTGGGACGCATCCGCAAAATCCGCAACTCGGCCGACGGCCAGGCGTACCGCCTCGACGTGACGCTCGGCACGAACTTCGCCAACCTCCGCGACGTGGCGGTCATCACCACCCCCTACAAGGCGGAAATCGACACGCTGCGCACCCGCGCGCTGCGCGAGCAAATGTAAGAACG
>CALZMA010000191.1 GCA_945788445.1 uncultured Bacteroidales bacterium
GCCGAACGCGCCAGGAAGCGCTGCCTTTCGAAGCTGCTGCCGTAGCGGAGGTCCTTCGCATTGCGCGGATAGACGGAGAGGTTGAAGAGCGAGGGGTCCCAGTAGGTGAACTGCAGGTGCGGTTCTTCCTTCCAGCGCATCGGGAAACTGCCGCTCAGGTCGAGGGGAACGGCTCCCGTGCCGCGCCAGTTGTAGACGACGTTGGGGAGGGCGCGGGCGAAGCCGAGGCGCGAGAAACGCCAGTCGTTGCGGGCGAAGGCATCGAGCGAGGCATCGTACATGCGGGCCATGAGCACGGCTTCGGCGGGACGGCCGTCGGGATGGGTCACGCGCAGGCGCCAGGTCTCGTGCTGGCCGGGCTGGAGCTGCGAACGGAAACTGCTCCACTGGAGCTGGAGGCGCTTCTCGGGCAGGGGCTTGACAACGCTGGCCTGCTGCACGAAGAGCTTGCCGTTGCGCACGAGGGCGAAGTAGGCCGTGGCACCGTCGGCGTAGCCCGGTTGCCACGCGAGGTCGAAGTGGAGCAGACTGTCGGTGAGTTGGTAGCGCCGGCGCTCCACCACGCGGTCCTCGACCACGAGATCGTAGTAGAGAATGCCGCCGCGGCAGGGCGTACCCACCACCACGCGGGCCGAGTCGCCCGACTCGTTGCTGCGCTGGTAGAAGAAGAGGGGTTCTTGGCGGTCGGCGGGACGCAGGTCGGCTTCGCCGAAGAGCACGAGGCGGAGGGTGTCGGCCTCGCGCACGTCGCGCGTATTATATATAAAGGAGTAGGTGCCCGAAGGGAGCTGCGGGATTTCGGCGGGGCGGAAGCTGCGGCCGGTCTGGAAGGTGCCGCTCGCGGCGGTCTGGCCGGCGGCATCGAGCAGGCGGTAGTTGCCTTCCACCTCAAAGGCTTGTCCTGCGGCATTGGTCTGGCGCACGCAGAAGGCGGGGAGGTCTTCGCGGCAGAGGCGGGCGGGCACGTCGGCCTCGAGCCAGTAGCGGCGCGTACCCGCACTGAGGGTGGCCGAGCCTTGGACCGTTTCGCCGTTGGGGGCGGTGACGCGGTAGTCTACCTGGTAGGTGAAGCAGGCGCGGCGGCCGGGGTGGAACTGCACCTCGGGCGCACTGAGCACGACGGGGAAGGAGAAACGGCCTTCGGCATCGGTAAGGGCTTCTCCGCTTTGGGGACGGAAGAAATCGTCGTCCAGCCGCCACCAGCTGCTGCGGCTGACGGTGTACAGCACGCGCGCTTCGGCCACGGGCACGCCGCTGAAGGTGCGGGCCGTGCCGGTGAGCCGTACGGTGTCGCCCAGGGCGTAGGCCTCGCGGACGGGGTCGGCCGGGGCCTCGAAGCCGGGACGCTTGTACTCCTCCACGCGGAACGCCAGGCTGCCGCGCCACGTGGGACCTTGGGTGCGGAGAACGAAGTAGTCGGTCAGCGTGACGGAGGGCAGGCGGAAGCGGCCGGAGAAGCCGCCGAAGCGGTCGGTCTTCACGTCCAGACTGTCCACGACCTTGCCGTTGGGGTTGTAGAGGCAGACGCGGGTGGCGTAGTCGGGGGTCACGCGGAGGGAGTCGGCCCGGCGCTCGTAGACCACGCCCGAGAAACTCACCTCCTGGCCGGGGCGGTAGATGGCTCGGTCGGTGAAGAGGTCGATAGTCAGCTGCGCACGTTCCTGGGCGGCGCTGCCGTAGAAGCGGTTGTTGAAGAGGGTGAAGGGTTGGGCGGCCCGGTCGGCCGGGGCCTGGATGAAGAACTGGCGGTCGCGGAAGTGTCCGTCGGTCTGGCGGATTTCCACCACGCCTTGGCCATCGGCGGTGTAGCGTTCGGCCTGCCGGAGTTTGCCGTCCGTGCCCGCCGTGCAGGCCACGAGGCTTGCGCCCGCTACGGGCCGGCCGCTGCGGGTGTCGACCAGGGTGACGCGGTGGTAGCCCGCCCCGGGGGAGAAGCAGACGCCGCGCAGGGCGCTGACATAGAGCACCTCGTCGGCGAGCACGCGGCCGTCGCCGATGAGCTGGAGGTAGTAGACACCGGGCTCGGCGGGGACGGCGTAGTCTACCTGCCGCTGCTGCTGCCGATAGGGGGGCGCGGGGTCGAGGGCCACGGTGAGCGAACGGGCTTGCCCAGCGTGGCGCTTGGCAAGCTGCTCTGCCGGGGCCGTCTCGTTGTACATGTCGAGGGAGGAGGCATGGAGCAAGGTGGTGCGCAGGGTCACTTTCGTCAGGTTGCTCGCCTCGAGGGTGAGGTGGAGGGTGTCGGCGGGGTAAGAGGTATATTCGCCGCGCCCCTTGAGGGAGGCTTGGGGCCGTTCGCAGAGGCTGATGTAGTTCTTCAGGTTGCCGCCCTGCTTTCCCGCCATGCGCTCGCCTTCGCGGGCAAGCTGGAGGAGGAGGCTGTCGTTTGTCTCCGCCCGGCGGCCGGTGGCGTTGAAGCGGCCGCGCTGCTCCACGAGGTCTTCGTAGAGGCGGAAGCCGACGGGGCTTTTGCGGGCTTCGGGCAGGAGGGAGAGGAGCATCTGGAAATGGGCATCGTCGGCCAGCAGGCCATTCTCAACCCCCTCGGGCTGCTCGGCGCGCAGGCTGTCCAAGCGCAGGAGGAAGAGGGCGTCGGTGCGTCCGGCCGCTTCGTAGACGGGGAGCAGGCGGGCGTAGGTCTGCCGCACTTCTTCGCGCGAGAGGAGGCCGCTCTGGAGGGCTTCGAAGGCGAGCACGTGGAGCAGGTCGTTGCCGAAGTAGCGGCTGTCGGCCTGGGGCGTGAAGAGGGGGAGGTAGGTGCGGAAGGAACAATGCACGAGGGTGTCGGCGCGCTCGAGGGAGGCCAGGAAGAAGGCCCGGGCGCGCTCGCGGTCGTCGCCATCGCGGAAGCGGCCGCGGGCCTGGTAGGTCTTGGCGAGCGCGGCCTGCCAGAGGGCACGCCAGTCGGTGCGCCGCTCGGCGCGGAGGCACTGTTCCATGCGTTCGAGACAGATTTCGGCCGTGTCGGGGGCCAGTTCGCCGCCGTAGATGTGGCCCATGAGGTGGGCGCGGAGGAGTTGGACATCGTTGTGCTCCGCGAGGGCTTTCCGGACAATGGCCTGCGTACACTGGAAGGCGGTTTGGGGCTTGTCGGCCTCCTCGGCCGCGCGCACTTGCTTCCACAGGTTGTCGTAGCGCTGCGCGGCAGCGTTCCAGACGCCCGCGCAGAAGAGAAGGAGGAGGAGTATTTTTTGCATAAAGACGTTTTTTCAATACCTGAAGGGGGTCCGGGCGGCTCAGGCCCGGCCTTGCGCGTCGGCGCGGCGTTTCCAGCT
>CALZMA010000192.1 GCA_945788445.1 uncultured Bacteroidales bacterium
CAGTTCAAGCGCAGTTTCGGTTTTGAAAACCCCTACAGCCCCCTCAACGTAGGTCTCGGCAGCTACTCCCAGGCCACCATGAAACTCGCCTCCATCGGCGACCGCATCGGTGAGCACAAGAGTTCGGGCCGCGATGTCGGCGTACAGGTGCAGGGCGACCTCTTCCCCGCAGCCGATGGCCACAAGTGGCTTCACTACCAGATTGGCTTCTTCAACGGACAGGGCATCAACCACACCGACAAGGACCACCACAAGGACCTCATCGGCGGCCTCTGGTTCTCCCCCGTGAAGAACCTCGCCATCGGCGGTTTCGGCTGGAACGGCAAGTACACCAACGAAAGCTACACCGACCCCGCCACCCAGCTCCGCTCCGCCAAGCGTGTGCGTTGGGGTGTGGGCATGAAGTATGAGGACAAGTGGACCGTACGCGGCGAATACATGAGTTCCGTGGGCGGTGTCACCACCAATGCCAAGCGTTCCGACCGCTCCGATGCCTGGTACGCCACCGTAGGTGTGCCCGTGGCCCCGAAGGTAAAGGTCTATGCCCGCTACGACTGCTACCGCGACACCAAGCAGTGGAGTTCGCTCGTGGCCAACTACGGCCTCTCGGGCAACTACTACCTCTCGAAGAACCTCATCTTCCAGCTCAACTACACCTTCACCGACGACCGCACAGCCCGCCGCGCCGCCACTCCCACCGACTCCCGCTACAACACCGTCGACGTGCAAGTGACCGCCCGCTTCTAACCGCACGCTGTCCATAGATAAACACCACAAAACACTGCCCGGCCAGTCTACTTCAGACCAAGCCGGGCAGTGTTTTTGTTTGATGGGGAGAACTCTTGGGCAAGTCCTGTAGTGTCCTAATACTCCCTTTCACCGAAGATGGCGGTGCCGATGCGCACGAGGGTGGCTCCTTGGCGCAGGGCGAGGGGATAGTCGTGGCTCATGCCCCAGGAACGCTGGCAGAAGGCCGGGTCGTCGGCGAAGAAGCGGGCCTTCACTTCGTTGAAATAGGCGAGGGCGCGGTGGAACTCCTCTTCCACCTGGACGGCATCGTCCACGTTAGAGGCCATGCACATAAGGCCTGCAATCTGCACGTGGCGGAGCTGTCGCCAGGTGCCGGCTTCGAGCAGGGCGGTACAGGCTTCGGGGGTGAAACCGTATTTCGTGGCCTCTTGCGCGATGTGGAGCTCCAGCAGGCAGGGGATGACGCGGTTGGCCTTTGCAGCCTGTTTCTCGATTTCGAGGAGCAGTTTCTCGCTGTCGACGGCGTGGATGAGGGAAATGTAGGGGGCAATGTACTTCACCTTGTTCGGCTGCAGGTGACCGATGAAGTGCCACTGGATGTCCTTGGGCAGTGCGGCCTGCTTGGCCTGCAGCTCCTGCACGCGGCTTTCGCCGAAAATGCGTTGCCCCTGGTCGTAGGCTTCTTGCAGCAGCGGGGCGGGATGGAATTTCGATACAGCCACGAGCTCCACCTCAGGGGGCAGGGTGGCCTTGACTTCTTGTAGATGTATCATGACAAAAGGTGGGGCAGCCAGCGCCCCTTGTGTGGTTTAGGCTTCCTCGCGGGTGGCCTGCGTGTAGTGGTATACGTCCATGATGGCCGTTTCGGTGATGGAGGCAATGGTGTAGTCGAGCATGGAGCCCTTCATGCCCTGGTCCAGACGCTTGATGGCATCGCGGAGGTCGCCGGCTTGGATGAGTACATTGTGCGAACTCTTCTTCTCCTTGCCGCTTTTCTCGTCGAGCGTGATGAAGACCAGTTTGGCGCGGAAGAAGCGGTCGGCCGTGTCGTCGCCCGGCGCTTCGAAGAGTTCGGCATAGCGGGCGCGCTTGATGTCGCTCACCTCGAAGGGGCCCGTCATGAAGGGCGTGATTTCCTCAATGATGCGGCGCTCGGCTTCGGTGAAGTTCAGCGCATCGACCAAGTAAGGCTCGTTCACCTTCTTCTGGAGGCCGTTCTCCATCGTCTTTTCGTATTTCACTTTACATTCAAACCATTCGTTGTTCATGCTGGTCAATTCTTGTTTTAGATTTTACAAATTATCTTTGGCTGCTCCTTGCGGCCCGCGAAAGTAGGAATTTATCCCGACTTGACCCTTCTTCCCGGTGAAAAAACCGTAGGCCACGGCGTGTTGGGGACAGGCGTGGTAGCAGGCGAGGCAATGGGTGCAATGGCCCTGCCAGCGGGGCGTTCGCGTGGCTTCGTCGAGGGAGATGTTGTGGAGCGGGCAAACCCTGGCGCAGCGCCCGCAACCCGTGCAGCGCACCGTTTCGGCACGGAAGTGGCGGTCGGAAATGAGCAGCGCGTTGAAGAGCGGGCGCAACACGTAGCTCTTCAGCCCGGCGCAGGCACCGGGCACGATGTCGGCCTGCGTAGAACCCTCGCGGGCAGCAATCCTCGGCACGATTGCCTCGAGCTGTGCCTCCGCCCGCTGCGCTTTCTCGGCCGCTACCTGCGGTGTGTCGACATCGAAGCCCGGAAGGCAGACGTACGTGTTGCGGAGCTGCAGAGAGAAAACCGCCGCGAGCTGCCACCCCCGGCGGGCCAGGGCGCGGGAGAGCAAGCGGTCGGTGCGTCCGATGTCGTCGCCGCAGGTCAATACGGCGAAAACGTAGCGCGGGGTAGCATCGGCGGGGTGGGGCAGGGCTTCCACGAAAGTCTCGACAAAGCGGGGCAGTCCCCAGCCGTAGACAGGGAAGACCAGACCCAGCGGCTCCTCGGGCGAAGCAAAATCCGGGGCAGTGCCCAGCGCTTCCGTCATTGGCAACAGCCGTTCGCCGAGTGCCTCGCTGAGGCGGCGTGCCACACCGAGCGAGTTGCCCGTGCCGGAAAAGCAGTAAATCATCAGCGCAGCTTTTGGTTAAACACGAAACAGTCCTTGAACACCTTCGCGGCCTCGGGCGTGGGGCGGTCGAAGAGACCGAAAAGCGTGCTGCCGCTGCCGCTCATTGCCGCGTAGAGTGCCCCCATGTCGTAGAGCGTCTGCTTGATGGCGGGCAATTCGGGGTGGGCAGCGAAGACGGAGCGTTCGAAATCGTTCACCACACATTCGCGCCACGTCTCCACGGGAGCGGCGATGGCTTCGCGCAGTGAGTGGGCCGCAGGGTGCGGCGTAACCCCTGCATACGCCTCGCGGGTGGAAACGAATACGTTGGGCTTCACCAATAATATATAGTATCCGCCCAGACGGAGCGGAAGCGGTTCGAGCCGGTCGCCGATGCCCGAGGCAAAAG
>CALZMA010000193.1 GCA_945788445.1 uncultured Bacteroidales bacterium
CTCAGTCGCGGTTGAGTATCTCAATCTGCTGGCGCACGCTTTCTTCGTGGATGTTTTCGAAGACGGACTTGATGAAGTCGGCCGACATGCCGCAGAGCACGCCCTGGGCACCGCGCTTGTAGAGGATTTCGGTGTAGCGGCCGGTCTGGACGACGGTCATGTCGTGCTCGCGCTTGTACTGTCCGATTTCGCGGCTGATGCGCATTCGCTTGGCGAGGAGTTCGATGAGGGTGTTGTCGATTTCGTCAATCTGGTGGCGGAGTGTGTCGAGGCTTTCGGTCGATTCGGTAACCTTGCGCACGACGAGCTTGTCGAGGATGAAGTCGAGCACGTCGGGGGTCACCTGCTGCTTGGCATCGCTCCACGCGCAGTCGGGGTTGCAGTGGCTCTCCACGATGAGTCCGTCGAAGCCGAGGTCCATGGCCTGCTGGCAGAGCGGGGCAACGAGTTCGCGGGCACCGCCGATGTGGCTGGGGTCGCCGAAGATGGGGAGGCCGGGCACGCGGCGGCGGAGTTCGATGGGGATGTGCCACATCGGGAGATTGCGGTAGAGGCGCTTTTCGTAGGTGGAGAAGCCGCGGTGGATGACGCCCAGACGGGTGATGCCGGCCTGGTTGATGCGCTCGAGGCCTCCTATCCACAGCTCGAGGTCGGGATTGACCGGGTTCTTCACCAGTACGGGCACGTCGCTGCCTTTCAGGGCATCGGCGATTTCCTGCATGGCGAAGGGGTTGGCCACGGTGCGGGCGCCAATCCAGAGGAGGTCGACACCGGCATTGAGGGCGGCTTCGACGTGGGCGTGGGTGGCGACTTCGGTGCAAACCTTCATGCCGAGTTCTTTCTGCACGCGGTTGAGCCAGGCAAGGCCTTCTTCGCCGATGCCTTCGAAGCCGCCGGGTTTCGTGCGGGGCTTCCAGATGCCGGCACGGAAGAGCTTGATGCCCTTGCGGGCGAGCTGCGTGGCGGTGTTCATCACTTGTTCTTCGGTCTCGGCGGAGCAGGGACCGGCTATGACGATGGGGCGTTTCACCTCGGCCTCGGGGCCAAAGAGATTGAGGGGGGTAAGGTTGAGATCCATAGTATCGGTTTTATTGTTTGTTCAATGACTGTTCTGCAAAGGCCGCCTTGATTCGCTCCAGCGCTTCGGCGAGCTTCTCTTCCTTGGCGCAGAGCGAAATGCGGACGTAGCGGGCACCGTTTGTGCCGAAGATGAAGCCGGGGGTGAGGAAGACGCGGGCCTCGTGGAGGACGCGTTCGGTGAGCGTCTCGGCCTGGGCGTAGCGGTCGGGGATTTGCCCCCAGAGGAACATGCCGACCTGGGCGGGGTCGTAGCGGCAGCCGAGGGCATCCATGATTTGGCCGGCCAGACGGCGGCGGCGGGCATAGACCTGCACGTTGGCTTCTTCGTGCCAGGCGTCGCTGTTGGCATAGGCCTCGGCGGCGGCGAGCTGGAGGGGGCGGAAGGTGCCGGAGTCGATGTTGCTCTTCACCTTGAGTATCCAGCTGACAAACCGGGCGTTGGTGGCGAGCATGCCGACGCGCCATCCGGGCATGTTGTGGCTCTTGCTCATGGAGTTGAACTCGATGCAGCAGTCCTTGGCTCCCGGCACCTGGAGAATGCTGAGGTGCTCGTGGCCCAGGATGAAGCTGTAGGGGTTGTCGTTCACCACGACGATGCCGTGGCGTCGGGCAAAGTCGACGAGGCGCTCGTAGGTCTCGCGGCGTGCGGGTGCTCCGGTGGGCATGTTTGGGTAGTTGGTCCAGAGCAGGCGTACGCCGGTGAGGTCCATGGCCTCGAGTTCGTCGAAGTCGGGCTGCCATCCGTTTTCGGGGCGGAGGTTATAGTAGACCACTTCGCAGCCGAGCAGGCGCGAGAGGGAGGTGTAGGTGGGATAGCCGGGGTTGGGCACGAGCACCCGTTCGCCGGGATTGACGAAGGCGAGCGTGGTGTGGAGTATGCCTTCCTTGGAGCCGATGAGGGGCTGGATTTCGGTGGCGGGGTCGAGCTCCACGCCGAACCAGCGGGCGTAGAAGCCGGCCATGGCCTGGCGCAGCTGGGGAATGCCGGCGGTGGGCTGGTAGCCGTGGGCATCGGGGCGGACGGCCTCGCGGCAGAGGGTTTCGACGGTCTGGGGCGAGGGCGGCATGTCGGGGCTGCCGATGGCGAGGGATATCACGTCGAGGCCCTCGGCGTTCATCCGGGCCACTTCCTTGCCCTTGCGGGAGAAGTAGTATTCCTGCACGAGCTGGAGGCGGCGGGCGGGTTGTATGGGATTATTTTCCTGCATATTCTCCGAGTATTTTGAGTTCGCGGATAAGGGGGCGCACGGCGTCGATGCTCTGGCGGTAGCGCACGAAGTCGTCGTAGGCGAGGTCTATATAGAACAGGTATTCCCATTCGCGCCCGATGATGGGAAGGGACTGTATCTTGGTGAGGTTGATTTTGTAGAACGAGAAGATGCTGAGCACCTGGGAGAGGGAGCCTTCTTCGTGGGGGAGGGCGAAGACGATGCTGCTCTTGGTGGTGCGGTGGAGGTCGCGGAGCTTGTCGGCGCTCCAGGGGTCGCACATCATGAGGAAGCGGGTGAAGTTGTGCTTGTTGTCCTCGATGCCCTGCTCGAGCACCTTGAGTCCGTAGAGGGGTGCGGCACCGGCGTGGCAGATGGCGGCGTGTCCGCGGAGCCTTTTCCGGCTGATTTCCTCTGCGGCACCGGCGGTGTCGGCCGCCTCGACGATTTTGAGCGCGGGGTGCTTCTGGAGGAAAGCGCGGCACTGCATGAGGGCAACGGGGTGGGAGTTTACTTCGGTGAGGGTGTCCCAGTCGTCTTCGGGGAGGCACATGATGCTGTGCTCGATGTGGAGCTTGTGTTCGCCGATGATGGTCATGCCGCTTTCGCGGAGCAGGTCGTAGTTGTGGAGGAGGCTGCCGGCGATGGTATTCTCGATGGCCATGAGTCCGAGGCGGGAATAGTCGTCGCGCATTTCCTGGAATATTTCCTCGAAGGTGTCGCAGCAGATGAGCTCGACCTCTTCCTGGGGGAAATACTGGTGGGCGGCGATGTCGTGGAACGAGCCGCGGATGCCCTGTATTGCAATCTTCTTCATGGGTTACTAAAAAGAAATCCCGCCTCCGGGGGAAGCGGGACTTTCAAAGTATGTTTCTTTTACTAAGGTCGGCACACGACATCCCGCTTTGCTTGTTGGGCAAAGTAAAAGTAAAAGCCGTAAAAAAAGCGGGTGTA
>CALZMA010000194.1 GCA_945788445.1 uncultured Bacteroidales bacterium
GGCGCGCCTGGCCGCGCCCTTCCTCTATGTATCTACGTCGAATATTGTTCCTCCTGTGCCTCGGTGCCAGCTTGCTCGGGCAGGCCCAGCAGGCCGATTTGGAAAAAGCCGTCGGCGCGTATTTCCGGCAATACGCCTGCGAGGGCTACAAACCGCACGACCCCATGCGGATGGATTCGCTCGTCACCGATGCCGGGAGCCACGAGGTGTGGGTCTATGCCAACGAGCCGTTCTGTTCGCAGCCCTTCACGCCCCAGACGGTGAAGCGCATCTATGCCGCGCTCCAGCGTCTGGCCCCAGCGCCCTACAATACCTACCGCTGGACCGTCTGGAACAAGAAGGGACAGTCCATCGAGGACCTCGTGCCCAATATTCTCCGCGACGGCGGGGCCGACCCCACACGCCTTTGGGGGGCTACGGGCTACGAGGGGCTGCCCTGGGTCAAGAAACTTTCGCTCCCCTATCAGGTGACGGAGGGACTGCAAAACCGCCACCTCTTCATCTGGCCGAGCCACGGACGATACTACAAAAACGGAGGGTGGCAGTGGCAGCGCCCGCCGCTCTACTGCACCACGGAGGACCTGCTGACACAGTCGTTCGTCTACCCCTTCCTCTTCCCCATGCTCGAACGGGCAGGCGCCATTGTGGCCTGTCCGCGCGAACGCGACCCGCAGCGTGCCGAGGCCGTTGTGGACAACGACCGGGGCGGGACACAGGGACTGTATGAGGAAACCGAACAGCCGGATTTTGCCTGGAGCAGTTCGGCCCCCCAGCTGGGCTTTGCCCCTGCCAATGGCTTGCTGACCGACAGCATGCTGCCCTTCCGTTCGGGTACCTACCGCACGGTCGCCGCCACGTCGCGCAAGTCGCGCCTGGCTTCGGCCACGTGGACACCGCGCCTTCCGAAGGCCGGGCGGTATGCGGTCTACGTGAGCTATGCCTCGCGCTCCAACAGTGTGCCCGATGCCCGCTACACCGTGTATCACCGGGGCGGACGCACGCAGGTGCAGGTCAATCAGCAGATGGGCGGCGGCACGTGGGTCTATCTCGGCACGTTCGACTTCGACGAGGGCGCAACGGCCCAGGGACGCGTGGTGCTGACGAACCAAAGCAACTACCGAGGCGTGGTCACCGCCGACGGCGTGCGCTTCGGCGGTGGGGTAGGGCAGACCGACCGCGGCACGGCCGGCACTTCGGGTTTCCCGCGCTTCTTGGAGGCCGCCCGCTACTATGCCCAGTGGGCTGGCGTGCCCGACACGCTCTTCAACAGCAACGCCGGGCAAAACGACTATGCCGACGACCTCCGCTCACGCGGCAACATGCTGAACTACCTGGCCGGAGGCAGTCCGTATGTACCCGACAAGGAGGGACTCCGCGTGCCGCTGGAGCTCTCGCTCGCCCTCCACAGCGATGCCGGCGTGAGAGCCGACCACGGCATCTACGGTTCGCTGAGCATCTGCACGACGCAGGACGGCGAGGGAAACACGGTGTTCGGCTCGGGACTTTCCCGCAAGGCTTCGTCCGACTTCTCCCAACTCCTCCTCTCCAACCTCACGGCCGACCTGTCGCGCCAATATGGCGTGGCTTGGACGCAACGCGAGCACTGGGACCGCAACTATGCCGAAACACGCATGCCCGATGTGCCTTCGGCCATCCTGGAGATGTTCTCCCACCAGAACTTCGGCGACATGCGCTACGCCCACGACCCTCTCTTCAAGTTCAACCTCTCGCGTTCGGTCTACAAGTCCATCCTCCGTTACGTGAACTTCCAGCACGGGCAGCGCCAGTACACGGTGCAGCCCCTTCCGCCGCGCCGCTTTGCCGCCATCGTCTCTCCCGACGGTGTGGAGGCACAGCTCTCGTGGGAGGCTACGGAAGACCCCCTCTCGCCCAGTGCAAAGCCGACGGGCTATGTGCTCTATACCCAAATCGACGGCGAGGGTTTCGACGGCGGCATGCTGCTGGGTCCGAAGGAGAAATACAGCTGCCCCATCCGCCCCGGCCACACCTATGCCTTCCGCCTGACGGCTGTGAATGCGGGCGGCGAGAGTTTTCCCTCCGAAACCCTGGCGGTACACTATGCGGGGCAGGAGGCAAAGAGTGTGATGGTCGTGAACGGATTTGAACGCCTGAGCGGTCCGGCCTTTGTCTGTACGGCCGACTCCGTGGGCTTCGACCTGGACCGTGATCTTGGCGTGCCCTACATCTCCACCACGGCCTTCTCGGGACGGCAAAGGGAGTTCTCCCCCGCGGCACCCCACACCGACGGCCCGGGGTCGCTGGGCTACAGCAGCCGCGAGTGGACGGGCGACGAGTATGCGGGCAACACCTTCGACTACCCCCTCGCCCACGGCGAGGCCATAGCGGCCGCGGGCTACACCTTCTCCTCCATGAGTCGCGAAGCCTTTGAGAAAAACGACGTGAAACTGAAGCGCTTTGCCGCCATCGACTACATCGCCGGACTCCAGGCCGACTTGCCCCAGAACCTGCGCGACTACCGCGTGTTCACGGCACCCGTGCGGGAGAAAATCGCCCACTATCTTTCGCAAGGCGGCAGCCTGCTGCTGAGCGGCAGCTACGTGGGCTCCGACTGCGCACGCCGCAGCGAGGACCGCCAGTTTATGGAACAAATGCTGAAGTGCCGCTTCGACGGTTCGGCACGGACCGACTCCACCGACTTCGTGAACGGGCTGAACCTTCAGTTCCTCATCTACCGCCGCCCCTCGGCGATGCACTATGCGGCGCAGGCACCCGATGCGCTCCAGCCCGCGGCCTCCGCTGCCTTCAACGCTTTTGCCTACGGCGGCGGACAGGGAGCGGGAGTGGCCTATCCGGGCAAGGACTACCGCACGCTGACCATGGGTTTCCCCTTCGAGTGTATCTGCGATGCTGACGTGCGCCGCAAGGCCATGGGAGCGCTGCTGAAGTTCTTGGTGAACGATGGGCGCTGAGCGCGCTCTTCCGCAGTGGCCGCGAAAAAGCGGGAACGATACTTGGCGCATAAAAATAAATATTTACTTTTGCACTAAAGCCCGTGCCAGACGTGCGCGCTGCGCCGACAGCACTTGGCAGAATGAAAGCAATTTTGTCTTAGCTCATTGGGCTGACGAAAATGTTCTTAAAAGTGCAATTTTCTCTTTGAGACTTTCGGCTGCGCTCGGCAGAGTGAAAACAAGTTTTCCCTCTGCTCTCACTTGCACGAAAGTTCTCGCCATGGCAAAGCTCAAACAAGTTTGGC
>CALZMA010000195.1 GCA_945788445.1 uncultured Bacteroidales bacterium
TTGCACTACCTTTGGATAAGGTAGGCTGCGGCTCAGCAGAGCAAAACCAAAATCCTTCGGCTTTTTCTTTTGCTCTGCATTCGCCTTGCACTACCTTTGGATAAGGTAGGCTGCACCTCAGCAGAGCAAAAATAAATCCATTCGGCTTTATTTTTGTTCTGCGTTCGGTTTGCACTACCTTTGGATAAGGTAGGCTGCGGCTCAGCAGAGCAAAACCAAAATCCTTCGGCTTTTTCTTTTGCTCTGCATTCGCCTTGCACTACCTTTGCACCCAAATTGAAGAAAGATGAGCTTAACGAATATAAAGGTGGCCTATTGTACGCTGGGCTGCAAACTGAATTTTGCGGAAACTTCCACGCTGCGCGACCAGCTGATGGCTGAAGGCGCACAGGAGGCGCAGAAAGGCGAAAGGGCAGATGTCTGCATCGTCAATACCTGCTCCGTCACCGATGTGGCCGATGCGAAATGCCGCCAGACCATCCACCGACTCACACGCCAACACCCCGGCGCCTTCGTCGTGGTGATGGGATGCTACGCGCAACTGAAGGCGGGCGAAATCGCCCGGTTCGACGGTGTGGACCTCGTGGTCGGCATGGAACAGAAAGGACGCGTGGTGGAATTTCTCAAAGAACGACTCGCCACCAAGCGCCGGCTGGCCGAAGGCGAAGCCTGCCACGAGGCCATCAGTGTGCCTACGGCCGAAATCCGCACCTTCGTGCCCTCCTGCTCCCGAGGCAACCGCACGCGCTACTTCCTGAAGGTGCAGGACGGCTGTAACTACTACTGCACCTACTGCACCATCCCCATTGCCCGCGGACGCTCCCGCAACGGGTCGATTGCGTCCATCGTGGCGCAGGCCCGCGAAGTGGCGGCGCAGGGAGGCAAGGAAATCGTGCTGACGGGCGTCAATACGGGCGACTTCGGGCGATCCACGGGCGAGGACTTCTTCAGCCTGATCCAGGCCCTCGACCAGGTGGAGGGCATTGAACGCTACCGCATCTCGAGCATCGAGCCCAACCTCCTGACGGAAGAAATCATCGATTTCTGTGCCGCCTCGCGCCGCTTCATGCCCCATTTCCACATCCCCCTCCAGAGCGGTTCGGACGAAGTGCTCCGCCTCATGCGCCGCCACTACGACAGCCGGCTCTTTGCCAGCCGGATTGACTACATACGCCGGGTGATGCCCGATGCCTTCATCGGCGTGGACGTCATTGTCGGCATGCGCGGCGAGACGGAGGAGCTGTTTGAAGAAAGTTACCGCTTCATCGAGGCGCAGGACGTATCGCAGCTCCACGTCTTCAGCTACAGCGAACGCCCGGGCACCCGCGCCCTGCAGATACCCCACATTGTCAAGCCCGAGGAGAAGCACCAGCGCAGCCAGCGCCTGCTCGCCCTCTCGGAGGAGAAGCGCAAGGCCCACTACCTCCGTTTTGTGGGTTCGGAGCGCCCTGTGCTCTGGGAGCACGCCCGCGCGGGCGAACCCCTCCAGGGGTTCACGGACAACTATATCCGCGTGGTGCAGGCCGAAGGGGCTGAGGTCGCCGACAACACGCTCACGGCCGTCTGCCTCGGCCATCTCACCCCCGATGGCGAAGCCCTCTGCCAAATTCTTCCCGAATAGCCACAAGCCCATGATACAGACTGACAAGATAGCCGTGGTCATCCTCAACTGGAACGGCCGCGACATGATGCGCCGCTTCCTGCCCTCCGTGGTCCGCCACTCGGCCGACCTGGGGCTCGTTGTCGTGGCCGACAACGGTTCGACCGACGGTTCCCTCGAAATGCTCGAGGCGGAATTTCCCGAAGTGGAGCGCCTGCCCCTGCCGCAGAACTACGGTTTCGCGGCGGGCTACAACGAGGCCCTACGCCAGATTGATGCTCCCTACTATCTCCTCCTCAACTCCGATGTGGAGGTGACCGAAGGCTGGCTCCGCCCCCTCCGGGACTACATGGAGGCCCATCCCGAAACCGCAGCCTGTCAGCCCAAGCTCCTCTGGCAGCGGCAGAAGGACACCTTCGAGTATGCCGGCGGCGCGGGTGGCTACCTCGACCGCCTGGGCTACCCCTTCTGCCGCGGCCGCGTGTTCGGTACGCTCGAAAAGGACCACGGACAGTACGACACCGTTGCGCCCCTGCTCTGGGCCACGGGTGCCGCCCTCCTTGTGCGCCGCACGGACTGGGAGGGCGCGGGCGGACTCGACGGCCGCTTTTTTGCCCACATGGAGGAAATTGATTTCTGCTGGCGCCTGCGCTGCCGCGGCCGGCAGGTGGTCTGCGTGCCCGGGAGCGTGGCCTACCACGTGGGCGGCGCCACGCTCGATGCGGGGCATCCGCGGAAGACTTTCCTGAACTTCCGCAACAACCTCCTCATGCTCTACAAGAACCTTCCCGAAGGGGAATTGCACAGCGTGATGCGTTGGCGTACGCTCCTCGATGGGGTGGCCGCCCTGCAGTTCCTACTCAAGGGACAGCTGGACCACTTCAAGGCCGTGGTGCGGGCCCGACGCGAATACCGCCGCCTCCGTCCCGAATTTGAAGCCGCGCGCCGCGAAAACCTTGCCCGTGCCGTCGATGGCGCACAGGTTGCGGAGCGCCGCCGCTTCTGCCTCCTCTTCCAGTATTATTTCAAAGGCCGCAAGCAGTTCAGCGCGTTGCCCAGGCTCTAACCTCCATCCCTTCTCCCTTCCATGGCTGCCCTCTATCTCATTCCCGTGACCCTCGGCGACACTCCGCTCGACCGGGTCCTGCCTTCCTACAATACGGAAATCGTGCTCGGCCTGCGCCACTTCATTGTGGAAGAAGTGCGCACTGCCCGCCGTTTCCTCAAACAGGTCTGTCGCGACATCGACATCGATGCCCTTCAGTTTTATCCCATGGGCAAGCACGCCGATGCCGCCCGTTTCAGCCAGTACCTCGAACCGCTGCGCCGCGGCGAGTCGATGGGCGTGATTAGCGAGGCGGGTTGTCCGGCCGTGGCCGACCCCGGTGCCGACGTGGTGGCCATTTGTCAGCGCGAAGGCTTGGAAGTGGTGCCCCTCGTGGGGCCTTCGTCCATTCTCCTCGCCGTGATGGGTTCGGGCTTCAACGGCCAGAGTTTTGCCTTCAACGGCTATCTCCCCATTCCCCCGGCCGAACGCGCCAAGCGCCTCAAGCAGCTCGAAGCGCGCTCGCAGGCGGAGGGCCAGACGCAGCTCTTCATCGAAACGCCTTACCGCAACGACAA
>CALZMA010000196.1 GCA_945788445.1 uncultured Bacteroidales bacterium
AGGAGCAGTTAAATACTACAAGCTCACGAAGAACGAAGACAAGCCCCTCGGCTTCTATTGGGGTGCTGGAGATGGCGCTGCCTTTGCCATGACCAAGTCCAGCTCGGCCTACCTCGCCCTCCCGCAGAGCATCAACGCAGCCGCAGGCCTCCTCTTCGACGAAGCCGGCGAAGCCACGGGCATCCAGCTCACGCCCGCTGAAGAAACCGCTGCTCCCGCTGTCTACAACCTCCAGGGCGTACGCGTAAGCGGCAAGCTCGCCAAGGGCCTCTACATCGTGAACGGCAAGAAAGTATTGGTAAAATAAATAAGCATCACTAACTCTCCCTCCAAAGCCCTCCCGGCCGAACCAAGGCCGGAGGGCCGCGGAAGGAACAGCAGCAAGACAAATATGAAAAAGTATATTTCCCCGAATACCCAGGCTATCCACTGCAACTTCGAGAGCCACCTCATGAGTACCAGCGACCCCGAAAACATCTCCAACGATGTGGTTTTCGAACCCGAATTCTCCGACAAGGCAGGCTGGGATGCCGAAGAATGGTCCGAAGAATAAACGACACACCGTTTGTCCCCCCACACAGCGCCCTCCCGCACGGCACAAGCCCGCGGGAGGGCCTTTTTTGCGCCTTCCCCCGCCGAAATCCCCCGCAAAGGAAAAATAGTGCAATCCCCCTTTGCCGAAAAAGAGAGAAATCAGTAAGTTTGCCGCCGACAAGGCGCACAGCGCGCCCTTCCCCGAACACACAGCCAGAACCTTAAACCCAAACCCTTTCCCGCATGACGAAAACTTCTACGCTCCGCGCCCTCCTCGTAGGGGCACTCCTGGTTTTCACGCTCCCGCTCGCCGCACAGCGCAAGGGCGAGGCAGCACGCTTCCTCGAAACCGCCCGGCAGAACCTCAGCGCCGGCGCGCTCCGCGCCAGGGCCTTCCCCAACGTGGTCACCACCAAGACCAACGCCAACGACTTCCAGGACCCCAAGGTGCTCACCAACCTGCCCGCCGACTCGGCCATCTTCATGCAGAACTTCATCCCCGCCTCGGCCGGCGACACCATCGCCTTCTGCACCGTCTACGACACCGACCTCGTGCGCTACTTCCTCGGCAACACCATCAAGGAAGTGCAGACCCTGCTGCCCGACAGCGCCGAGAGCGTCAGCCTCTTCATCCTCGACCCCTATGAGCAGGACAAGATCCTCTACCTGAAACGCTACGACAGCTACAAGGGCAACGAGCCCGAAACCTTCGAGTGCGACTTCACCATCGACTCCGTGCGGCCCCTCCTCGTCGGCTTCAACCTCGTCTTCAAGGAAGAAACCCAAATTCAGGCCGCCATCGTCCCCTGTAACCGCAACGGCTCCTTCCTCCTCTTCGACAGCCAGGTGGGACAGCCGGGCTTCCTCGACTACACCTACATGCGCTACTGGCTCTACGGCGACCCCCACCCCTGCTACGGCTACATGATCAACTGCCGCACGGAAGGCGAAGGTGGCTTCCCCCAATACGACATCGCCCTCGACGACGTCACCCACACCCGCAGCTTCCTCGGCGAGACCTCGGCCTCCTTCGGCATCGGCATCACCAACTACGGCACCGCCGCCTTCCCCAAGGCCAAGCTCCGCTGCACCCTCGGCGACGCCGTCAAGGACGTGGAATTCAACAAGCCCCTCGGCTTCCTCTACTACGGCTACATCGAGAGCGACCTGCCCCTGCCCACCGAAGCCATGCGCGTGCCACTCAGCGTACAGCTCCTTGAAGTGAACGGCCAGGACGTGACCATGGACAACAACCCCGAAACGGGCTCCATCACCGTCGTCGACCCCGCACTCACCGAGAACCGCCGCCCCGTGATGGAAGAATTTACCGGCGGCTGGTGCGGCTGGTGCCCCCGCGGCAGCCGCGCCATCGAACTCCTCCTCAAGGAATACGACGAGTTCATCCCCATCGCCATCCACTCCAACGACGCCCTCGAAGCGGCCGACTTCCTCCCCATCATCTCCAACTACGCCTCGGGCGGCTTCCCCGGCTTCACCATGAACCGCCTGGTCAACGGCGACCCCTTCTACGGCAGCAACGAATACGGCGGCGGCAGCATGGGCGTGAAGAAAGACATCGCCCACATCCAGGAACTCCCCTGCGAGGCCAAGCTCACCATCACCTCCGTGAGCCTCTCCGACGACCGCACGAGCCTCACCGTGCAGACCGACACGAAGTTTACCCTCAAGTCGGCCACCGCACCCTACCGCCTCGCCTACGTGCTCACCGAAGACAGCCTCCAGGTGGCCCAGAGCAACTACTACTCCACGGCCTACGGCGGCTCGGAAAGCGACACGCCGAAGGAACTCCGCGACCTCGTCAGCATGCCCGGCAAGTACTGGGCCATCTGTAACGACGTGGCACGCTTCACCACCGGACTCGACGGCATCGAGGGCAGCATTGCCGCACCCATCGAGGCCAACAAGACCCAGCAGTTCACCTACACCCTCGACGTGCCCGAAAACATCGAAGAGCTCGGCTACTGCCACCTCGTGGTGCTCCTCCTCGACACCGCCACGGGCGAAATCCTCAATGCCGACCGCACCTCCCTCGCCGCCGTCAGCGCCATCCACGAGGCACCCACGGCCCAGGGCGTGGCCACCGTCGGCGTGAAGGCCGGCCAGCTCTCCGTGTCGGCCGCAGCCGGCGAAGTGAGCGTGTTCGACGCCGCGGGCCGCGAAGTGGCCAAGCGCCGCGTGGACGGCAGCCTGAGCCTCCCCCTCGGAGCCGGCTGCTACGTGGTGCGCGTGCAGACCGCCACGGGCGTACAGACCGCCAAGGTCACCCTCTGACCCCCGCCGCGCCCGGCCTTCCCCACCCGAAGCCGCGGCGACAGATCCCAAGCCCCCTTCCCCCGCGTCCGGAAGGCGGCTTGGGATTTTCAGTCCCGCCTTCCGGAAAGCCAAAGCCGCCTTCCGGAAAACCGAAGCCTGGAGTTGTAAGAACAAAAAAGTGATTAAACTTGCTAACTCAAATTAAATCTCCTACATTTGCACGGAGAAACTGTGCATCCCCATTTGTGGGGAGAAAATGCCTCCCCGCAGGTAGCATGGAAACAATCTACAAACATTCTAAATATCAACTTAATTCAATTCATCCTCTATGTGGTTAACTAATTCATCCATCGGACGGAAGGTAATCATGTCGGTAACCGGCATTGCGCTCATTCTGTTCCTCACGTTTCATGG
>CALZMA010000197.1 GCA_945788445.1 uncultured Bacteroidales bacterium
CGGCCTGCTTGGACGTGGCCAGACTCAGCCTGCCGCTCACCGTGCGCAGTGCGGCAGAGGGCGACCGCTTCCAGCCGTTCGGCCTGCGCGGTACGCAGACCGTGGCGGACTACCTCACGCGCCGCCACCGTTCGCGCATCGAGAAGTTGGCCCAACTCGTGGTGTGCGACGCGGCGGGCATCGTCTGGCTGGTGGGTGAACGTCCGGCCGCACGGGCCTGTGTCGGCGTGGCTACGCGGGAGGTGGTGCTGCTGCACTTGGAGCAGTGCGACGACAAAAATTTGTAAGTAAAAATGAAACGTATCTTTCCCCTTCTTTTCCTTCTCCCCCTCTTGCTGTGGACAGCGGCAGCCTGCGGCGAGGACCGCAGCGGCGAACAGCCCTTCGCTCCCGAGGTGCGCACGCTGGACGCAGAGTCCGACGGCCCGCAGGCCGTGCTGCGCGGGGCGGTGCTCTCTTCGCCCAACAGCCATCTGCTCGAATGCGGCTTCGCCTATGGCAACGACACGCTGCGCCTCAACGTGGTGGCCGACTCGGCTCGCTACGAATTTGAAGCCCGCACCGATTCGCTCCGTCCGGGCAACTACTTCGCCGTGGCTTACGCCAAGAACGGCGTGGGCACAAGCTTTGGCGATACGGTTCGGTTTTCAATTAGGAATGAGGAATGAGGAATTAGGAATTAGGCTGCGCCGATGAAGCGCGGAGCAATTCCTCATTCCTCATTCCTCATTCCTCATTCCTCATTTTACAATCGTTCCGCCGCATACCGCTTGATGACGTACGTGACTACGCCCCACACCTCGAAGCGGTCGGCTTCGCCCACGCGGATGGGTTGGTAGTCGGCATTGGCCGGCACGAGCACGATGCCGTCGGCCTTCACCGATAGGCGTTTCACCGTAAACTCGCCGTCGACCACGCAGACTGCGATGTCGCCGTCCTGTGCCTCCACGCTGCGGTCCACCACCAGGATGTCCCCCTCGTGGAGGTCCGCGTCAATCATGGAGTCGCCCACCACGCGCGCATAGAAGGTGCTCTCGGGGTGGTGTACGAGGTCGCGGTTGAGGTCGATGGCGTTCTCCATATAAC
Organism: uncultured Bacteroidales bacterium; assembly: GCA_945788445.1. GTDB lineage: Bacteria > Bacteroidota > Bacteroidia > Bacteroidales > Bacteroidaceae > Alloprevotella. The sequence continues at coordinate 1,087 of CALZMA010000197.1, forward strand.
TTTGCGCGGGGGAGGGAAAGCCCGCGCGCACCCCCTCGTCGGCAAAGGGCAACTCCAAGGCCATGAGGGTTTCTGCATTGTACAAAATCAATTCGCTCATGGTGCAAAGGTACGCACCCACACTCTTTGCGGGCACTTTTCTGCCCGCTTTTTTTCTTCCCTCACGGCGGAAGCACTACCTTTGCCCCTGCAATCACTCCCCTTTATCACCATGACACAAGAAAAAAACCAGTTTGGCGAACTTGCCGAAAAGCCCGTCGGGAAGCTGCTCATGCAGTATGCCATCCCCGCCATCGTCGCCATGGCCGCCTCGTCGGTGTACAACATCGTCGACGGTGTGTTCATAGGGCAGGGCGTGGGCCCGGAAGCCATCATGGGCCTGGCGCTCACGGGACCCATCATGTCGCTCACCGCCGCCTTCGGCGCGATGGTGGGCGTGGGCGCCGCCACGCTGATGAGCGTGAAGCTCGGACAGCGTGACTACGACACGGCGCAGTGCATCCTGGGCAACGTGGTGCTGATGAACGTGGGGCTGGGCCTGCTGCTCGGCCTCGGCCTGCTCCTCTTCCTCGACCCCATCCTCCTCTTCTTCGGCGCAAGCTCCGTGACACTGCCCTATGCCCGCGACTTCATGCGTATCATCCTGCTCGGCAACGTCGTGACCCACCTCTACCTCGGACTGAACTCCATGCTGCGCTCCACCAACCGCCCGCGGCTGGCTATGTATGCCACCTTCGGCACCGTGCTGCTCAACTGTCTCTTCGCCCCGCTCTTCATCTTCGTGCTCGGCTGGGGCATCGAGGGCGCTGCGCTCGCCACCATCCTGGCGCAGGTGTGCATGCTCTTCTGGCAACTCCGCCTCTTCAGCAATCCCGCCGACTTCATCCACCTCGAACGCCGGCGGCTCCGCCTCCAGCCGAAAATCGTGCGCGAGACCCTGCTCGTGGGTCTCCCGCAGTTTCTCATCAACCTCTGTGCCTGCCTCGTGGCGGCACTCATGACCCGCAGCCTCACGGACTACGGAGGCGACGTGGCCGTGGGTGCCTTCGGCATCTGCAACCGCCTGCTGCTCTTCGTGGTGATGGTCGTGATTGGCCTCAACCAGGGCATGCAGCCCATTGCGGGCTACAACTTCGGCGCAGGGCGGCACGACCGCGTGGTCGGGGTGCTGCGCAAGGCCCTCGTGGTGGCCACGGTCATCACCACTACGGGTTTCCTCGTAGGCACTTTCCTCTCGCGGCCCATCGTCACGCTCTTTGCGAAGGATTCGCCCGAACTCATCGACATGGCCTCCCATGCGCTGCAGTGCATGGTCATGATGTTCCCCATCGTGGGCATGCAAATCGTTTCCACGGCTTTCTTCCAGAGCATCGGCTATGCCCACAAGAGCATCTTCCTTTCGCTGACCCGACAACTCATCTTCCTCGTGCCCGCCATCTTCCTCCTGCCGCGGCTCTTCAGCGAACCCCTCGAGGGACTTTGGCACGCTGCGCCCACGGCCGACGCACTGGCCTCGGTCATCTCCGTCGTGCTGCTCCTGAAGCAGGTGAGGGCCTTCCGCGCGGAACACGCCGCATAGACTCCTATTTATATATATAAAGCCATGCCTACCATGAAGCCTTACGTCATCAACATAGGCCGCTCGCTCGGCAGCGGGGGGCGCGCCATCGGCCAGCTGCTTGCCAAGGAGCTCGGCATCGCCTACTTCGACCACGAAATCCTCCACCTCGCCGCCTGCCAGAGCGGTCTCTGCCCCGAGGTGTTTGCTCGTCACGACGAGAAGAACCGCTTCCTGCACACGCTGGGTAACATCATCCCCTTCGTGGGCGGCGGTGCGCCCTATGCCACGGGCGAACTTTCCGATGAGAACCTCTTCCGCATCCAGGCCGAAGCCATCCGCGCGGCGGCCGCGAAGGAATCGTGCATCTTCATTGGCCGCTGCGCCGACTACGTGCTGCGCGACAATCCGCGCTGCGTGAACGTGTTCATCACCGCCGACCTCCCGGACCGCGTGCGCCGCGTGTGCCAGCTGGCGGGCTGCACCGAACGCGAGGCGCAGCAGCGCATCGAGAAGGGCGACCGCGAAAGGGCCTCCTTCTACAACTTCTACTCCTCGCGCCGCTGGGGAGCTGC
>CALZMA010000198.1 GCA_945788445.1 uncultured Bacteroidales bacterium
GGCGCGCGTTGAACGCATGACACACGCGTGGAAATCCTTCGGGGCGCGCGTTGAAGGATTTGTGTGCGATTGGATTGTATGCGTGTGTCATGCGTTCAACGCGCGCCCCGAAGGGGCAACAAGCTCCCAGCCCAGGGCAAGCGAGCGAAGCGATGCGACACCCTGGGTTAGGTGGAGGCGCACACGATGCGCCCCCGGAGGGGGCAAAAGCAGTGACAGGGGGGATGTTGGTTGGGGGTGTTGCCGGGAGTGGCGGTGTTTACGCCGGGTGGCGGGGTTTGTGCCCGCGATTGGCGGGGTTTGTGCCCGCGATTGGCGGGGTTATGCCCGTGATTGGCGGGGTTGTGCCCGTGATTGGCGGGGTTATGCCCGCGATTGGCGTAATGAATCCTTTCTGTCGTTGCTTTTGCCCCCTTCGGGGGCGTATCGGAAATCCTTCTGCCTAACCCAGGGTGTCGCTCGCTGCGCTCGCTTGCCCTGGGCTGGGAGCTTGTTGCCCCTTCGGGGCGCGCGTTGAACGCTTGCCACACGCGTGATTTTGCTTCGGGGGGGTGTTTGAACGATTGACGTGCGTTTGTGTTTCCTTCGGGGCGCGCGTTGAACGCTTGTCACACGCGTGGAAATCCTTCGGGGCGTTCGTTTTCGCCTATCGGATAAACAGGAGTTCGCGGTACTTCGGGAGGGTCCACATTTCGTCCTCCACGATGAGCTCGAGCTTGTCGATGTGGTAGCGGATGGCGTCGAAGTAGGGCGCGATTTCGTCGTGGTAGGCGATGGCCAGTTCGCGTATATTCTCGATGCGGTTCACCACCTTTCGTTTCTCGACCATTTCCTCCACGTTCTCGGCGATGAAGTTCGTGTGGCGGTTGATTTTCTCGATGAGGTCGATGTTGTAGGCCGTGAGTTCCTTCACCTTTTCGGGGTCGGAGAAAGCCATCTGTATTTTGTGCACGTTGTCCACGAGTTCGCTCTGGTACTTGGTGGCCACGGGGATGATGTGGTTCATGCAGAGGTCGCCGAGCACGCGGGCTTCGATCTGGATTTTCTTCTGGTACGTTTCCCACTTGATTTCGTTGCGGGCCTCGAGTTCGTGGCGGTTCATCACGTTCATGTCCTCGAACATCTTGACGGAAGCCTCGTCGAGGTATCGGTCGAAGATGAGCGGGCATGAAGTTTCGCAGTCCAGGCCGCGGCGTTGCGCTTCCTCCTTCCACTCGTCGCTGTATCCGTTGCCGTCGAAGTGGATGGGCTTGCACGTCTTGATGTCCTCGCGCACCACGTCGAGAATGGCTTCGATTTTGTTCTCCCCGCCGGCGATGCGTTCGTCCACGCGGCGCTTGAAGTCGGTGAGCGATTCAGCCACGGCCGTGTTGAGGGCGATCATGGCCGAGGCGCAGTTGGCGATGGAGCCGACGGCGCGGAACTCGAAGCGGTTGCCGGTGAAGGCGAAGGGCGATGTGCGGTTGCGGTCCGTGTTGTCGACCATGAGTTCGGGAATCTGGGGCACGTCGAGCTTCACGCCGTGCTTTCCCTCCATGAGGAAGAGTTCGCCGGTGGTCGATTTCTCCACCTTTTCGAGGAGTTCGCTCACCTGCTTTCCGAGGAAGCTGGAGATGATGGCGGGCGGTGCCTCGTTTGCCCCGAGGCGGTGCGCGTTGGTAGCGCTCATGATGGAAGCCTTGAGGAGGCCGTTGTGGCGGTACACGCCCATGAGCGTTTCCACGATGAAGACGATGAACCGGAGGTTGTCCTCAGGCGTCTTTCCCGGTCCGTGGAGCAGTGCGCCCGTGTTTGTGGTGAGGCTCCAGTTGTTGTGCTTTCCCGAGCCGTTGATGCCGGCGAAGGGTTTCTCGTGGAGCAGGCACCGGAAGCCGTGCTTGCGTGCCACCTTGCGCATGAGCGACATGAGGAGCATGTTGTGGTCCACGGCGAGGTTGCATTCCTCGAAGATGGGAGCGAGTTCGAACTGGTTGGGAGCCACCTCGTTGTGGCGGGTCTTGCAGGGAATGCCGAGTTCGAGCGCCTGGATTTCCAGGTCGCGCATGAATTCCGCCACGCGTTCGGGGATGGCCCCGAAGTAGTGGTCATCCATCTGCTGGTTCTTGGCCGAGTCGTGTCCCATCAGGGTCCGTCCCGTCAGCATGAGGTCGGGTCGTGCGGCATAGAGTCCCTCGTCGACGAGGAAGTACTCCTGTTCCCAGCCCAGGTTGGCCGTGACGCGCGTCACGTTGGGGTCGAAGAGCTGGCACACGGCCGTGGCGGCCTTGTCGACGGCTGCGAGTGCCTTTTTGAGGGGAGCCTTGTAGTCGAGTGCCTCACCGGTGTAGCTCACGAAGATGGTGGGTATCATGAGCGTGTCGCCGATGATGAATACGGGCGAGGAGGGGTCCCAGGCCGAGTACCCGCGGGCCTCGAAGGTAGAGCGGATGCCGCCGTTGGGGAAGGAGGAGGCGTCGGGCTCCTGCTGCACGAGCTCCTTGCCCGAGAAGTTCTCGACCATGCCGCCCTTGAAGTCGTGTTCGACAAAGGCGTCGTGCTTTTCGGCCGTCCCTTCGGTGAGGGGCTGGAACCAGTGGGTGCAGTGCGTCACGCCCATTTCCATGGCCCACTGCTTCATGCCCTTGGCCACCTCGTTGGCCACGGAGAGGGGCAGGGTGCTTCCCTTCTCGATGACTTGCCGGAGCTGCTGGTAGGTAGAGAGCGGCAGGTACTTGAACATTTTCTCCTGGTTGAAGACATACTTCGCGTAGTATTCCGAGGGGCGCTGTGCGGGCTGCTCCACGTAAACGGGCTGCTTCTTGAAGGCTTCTTCAACGACTTTAAAACGTAATTTGCTCATGGGGTTGGGGAGTTTATGGTTTTGTTTGTGATTGCGTTATCGGGGATGGGATTGCGGTGGGTGGGGGTTGGGCCGTTGTCCCGTGGATTTCGTTTGGGGGTCGGGCGTTTGGGGCGGAGGCCTGAAGGGCCGACCTTTAGCTCATAGCCCAGGGTGAAGCCCTGGGTTGGGCGTGTTTATATCCGATGAGCCCTGTAAGGGCGACTTCTCTATGCGGGCGAATAAGGGTGCCGCCCTTACAGGGCTCATCGTCAGAACGCCGGCCTAACCCAGGGCTTCACCCTGGGCTATGGGCTAAAGGGCGGGCTTTCAGCCCTTGCGTTGAACGCGGGTTGTGCGCTACGTCCTGCTGC
>CALZMA010000199.1 GCA_945788445.1 uncultured Bacteroidales bacterium
CGAGGACCAGCTCCCCATCAAGAACTGTGCCTACACCCAGTGCTTCCGCCGCGAGGCCGGCAGCTACGGCAAGGACGTGCGCGGACTGAACCGCCTGCACGAATTTTCCAAAATTGAAATCGTGCGCATCGACAAGCCCGAACACTCCGAACAGAGCCACCGGGAGATGCTCGCCCACGTGGAGGGCCTGCTCCAGAAGCTCGAGCTGCCCTACCGCATTCTCCGTCTGTGCGGCGGCGACATGAGTTTTACGGCCGCCATCTGCTACGACTTCGAGGTGTACAGCGAAGCCCAGAAGCGCTGGCTCGAGGTGAGCTCCGTTTCCAACTTCGATACCTACCAGGCCAACCGCCTGCAGTGCCGCTACCGCGGTGCGGACAAGAAAATCCGCCTTTGCCACACGCTCAACGGTTCGGCACTCGCCCTGCCCCGCATCGTGGCCGCCCTGCTCGAGGACTTCCAGACGCCCGAAGGCATCCGCATTCCCAAGGCGCTCCAGCCCTATATGGGTTGCGACATGATTCGCTAAGCGCTGCGCCCGAAGACTATGCGAATACTCTGTCTTGACTACGGCAAAAAACGCACCGGCGTGGCCGTGACCGACCCCGCAGGGCTCATTCCCCAACCGTTGCAGACGGTGGAGACGTCCGCGCTGCTCCGTTTCCTCAAGGACTATACGGGCCGCGAGGCGGTGTCGCGCATCGTGATGGGACTGCCCACGCAGCCCAACGGACAACCCTCCGAAAACCAGCCCCGCGTGCTGGCTTTTGCCGAAAAGCTCCGCGCCGCGCTGCCGCAAATCCCCGTGGACTTCTACGACGAACGTTTTACCTCCGTGCTGGCCCACCAGGCCATCCTGGAGGCCGGCGTGAAGAAGCAGCGGCGACGTGAGGACAAGGGACTGGTTGACGAAATCAGTGCGTGCATCATTCTGCAGAGTTACATGGACGCACAAATGCCTTATTAATCTTGCAACTCCCCAACTTGCAACTCTTTTACTTCTAACTTCCGACAATAACCATTCACATGATACTCCCCATCTACACCTACGGCATGCCCGTGTTGCGCAAGGAGAGCGAAGACATCACGCCTGACTATCCCGAACTCGAGCAGCTGATTAAGGACATGTTTGAAACCATGTACCACAGCGACGGAGTGGGGCTGGCCGCACCGCAAATCGGCCGCAACATCCGTCTCGTGGTCATCACCCTCGACCCCCTCAAGGAAGACTATCCAGAATATGCCGGTTTCAACAAGGTCTACATCAACCCCCATATCCTCGAGTACGACGATACGAAAACCGAAAGCATGGAGGAAGGCTGCCTCAGCCTGCCGGGCATCCACGAACCGGTGCGCCGTCCCACCCGCATCCTTGTGGCCTACGACGACGAACAGTTCCAGCACCACGAAGAGTGGGTGGAAGGCTACTTGGCCCGCGTGATGCAGCACGAGTTTGACCACCTCGATGCGCATCTCTTCGTAGACCGCATCTCGCCCCTCCGCAAGCAGATGGTACGCAGCAAGCTCACGCAGCTCATCAAAGGCAAGTTCCGCTGCGCCTACAAGGTGAAGAGCCCCAAGTAGGCCAGTGAGCCGCGAAAATGTATAATGGCTAATGGGAGCGCGGGGCATGCGCAGGCCAAGCACCTTCATTGCACATTATTCATTACACTCTATACTTATACATTGTACGTGAATGTTAAGTAACCCCATCCCCCAACACCCTTCTATCCATTGCCCCGCACAACGGTTTCGATCTTGTGTGGGACAATGGATTTTGTCGTTCTTGCTCCTTGGCCTCCTTCCCCTGTCGGGCCGCGCACAGGTCGATGCCGAGGCCGTGACCCTCATGGGCCGCAACGCGCTCAGCGTGGACGACTACCTCACCGCTATCCGCTATTTCAACCAGGCCATCGAGGCCAAGCCCTACCTGGCCCGCCCCTATTATTACCGCGCCTACGCCAAGTTTACCCTCGAAGACTACCTCGGAGCCGAGGCCGACTGCACCAAGAGCATCGACCTCAATCCCTTCCTTGTCGATGTCTACGAACTCCGCGGCCTCTGCCGCATCCACAACGAGGACTACAGCGGCGCCGTGGACGACTACACCCGTGCGCTGCGCGAAATGCCCGATGAACAGGGCACGCGCTACAACCGCGCCCTCTGCCATCTCCAGCTCAAACACTACGACAAGGCCGAGGCCGACCTCGACTACCTGCTGCGGCGCAAGCCCAATTTCTACCGTTCCTACATGGTGAAGGCACAAATAGCCCTCGAGAGGGGCGACACGCTGCTCGGCATTGCCCGCATGGACACCGTTCTCACCTTCAATCCCGCCGAAGGAAACGCCTGGGCCTTCAAGGGTCGCTATGCCCTGCAAAAGAACGAGTTTGAACGTGCCGACTCCTTCCTCACCCGAGCCATCAATGCCCAGCCTGCCGACCACGAACTCTACGTGGCCCGTGCGCAGACCCGCCACGAACTGGGCTTCTTCGACCTCGCGCTGGAAGACTACGACCAGGCCATCGAGCTCATTCCCCAGCACTTTGTGGCCCACTACAACCGCGGACTGCTCCGCTCCTTCACTGGCGACTACAACCACGCCCTCGAGGACTTCGACTTTGTGCTAAACGTGGAACCCGACAATACGCTCGCCCGCTACAACCGCGCGCAACTCCGCGCCCAGACGGGCGACTACCGAGGGGCAGCTGCCGACTATACCGCGCTCATCAAGGTCTATCCCAATTTCTACTATGGCTACCTGGCCCGCGCCGAATGCCGCAGAAAACTCGGCGACGTGTCGGGCGCTGCGAGCGACGAAACCATCGTGGCCCGTCACGAACTCGACCTCGCTTTTGGCAAAAAGAAGAAGACCCAGACGCGCAAGGTGCGCCTTCGCTCCGACCACGCCTTGGAAAACTACGCTCAGCTCATCGAAGAAGAACCCGACTCTGCACGCAACGTTTTCGGCACGCTCTATGGCAAGGTGCAGAACCAGACCGTCAATGCCGAATTCCTCCCGATGTATGCCCTGGCCTTCCGTCCCGTCTTTCCCCACGGCTACCACTCGATAGGTTATTCGCCCGAACTGTCGCGCCTGACCGAGGCCGATGCCGCCCTGCGCAAATTCTGCCTCACCGCCGCTGCCGATGCCACGGCGGCCACCGATGCCGAAGCCGACTTCGTCCGC
>CALZMA010000200.1 GCA_945788445.1 uncultured Bacteroidales bacterium
CACTTCATGCCGCAAGGCGCTCTGTAGCCAGCCCGGCCATAATGAAAGCGCGAGGGGCGCACCGTGAGATGTTCACAATCTCAGGTGCGCCCCTCGCGCTTTTTGGGCATTGCGCCGTAGAGCGCTTAGAAGTAGAACTTGGTACCGAGCATCAGATGCACTTCGCCCTCGGCGGGGTGGGTGGTTTCAAACTCGATTTTCTTGGACGATATGCTGGCCTGCGGCTCGAAGTAAACCTCGATGAGGCGACTCACGCGGCAACCGAGCTGCATGGAGGCCTGGAAACCGAAGCCCTTCATGGTAGGCCACCAGTTGTAGCGACGGTTGATGGTGTAGATGGGACCCACAGCCGTGGTTAACTGGAAGAGCTTGTGCTCGGTGCTCTCACCCGTGAGGGCGGCACGGATGTTGGTGATGTACTCGATATGTACGATGTTGTTCACGCTGTTGCCCTTGCCACTGCGCTGCACGGCGGTGCGGCTGTAACCGCCCCTGATGCCATGCACATTGCCAAACCAACGACCATAGCAGAGGTCGGCGGGCAGCGTGAGCTTGCGCTTGATGGGGTTGATGGTGTTGATGTTACCCGTGTAGAGGCCGACACCGATGCCCGTCTGCACGAAGTTCTTGCGCTCTACGTCGCTGAACTGGCGCTCGGAGCGCTTCACACGCTGGAAACCGTAGTCGATGCCGAGCATGGCCGTGGGAGCAAGACGCTCGCGGCGCTCGCCAATACGCTGGGTGAAACGGTAGGGCAACTGGCCCTCAAGATAGACGTTGACGTTGGGCGACACGCGGAAGGAGAGTTGGGCCCCCACGTGAAGGTCAAACAATGCGTTCTTGTCGCCCTCAACGGTATAGTCGCCGCCCACGTTGAAACCGCCTAAGGCTATCACGTTGACAAGGCGCTCGGGGTTATAGCCCAAGGTGTGTGCCGTGAGGTCGGTAAGGAGGTCGCCGCCCAGCGAGCCTTCGCAGTAGCGATGGGCACTGCCAATGATGCTCGATGCCTTCAAGTTGGCACGCCATGCGCTGTAGGGATTGAACCAGCTGACGTAGCTGAGGCGTGCAGTGGGGGCATACCATGACTTGTCGCCCAGATAACGGGCCGGGGCATACATACCGCCAGCCACAGAGATGTAGCTGCGGTGACCGTGCTCCTGATAGAGGGGTCTGTCGTGCTCGGTCTCAGCACCGCGCATGTTCACCTTGATACCGGCAAGGAGGTCGGCCACGGGGTCAACACTACGTTCCATGGGGTTGGGAGCGAAGTGGCTGTTGTAGATGCGTATCTGCGGCTCTACGTAGACGGAGAGCATCTTGGTGATGTGCGCCTCAGCCTGCAAGCCGCCTTGCACCATGAAGTAGGGCGCGCCCTTGCTGCCGTAGTTGGTGCGCTTGCTCATGCCCAGACCAAGCAGGGCATAGAGGTCGAACCAGCGCTTGTGACGTACGCCCAAGAAGGAGTTGGTCACGTGGAACATGTAGTCGGCACCCACCGTGATGCTGCGGAATTTGTCGACAGAGCCCGTTTGGTACTGGCCAAAGCGGCCCCATACGCGAGCACCGTGCAGAGAGGTGAACCACTGGCCAAAACCGAGATGGGCCACATAGCCTAAGTAGTCGAAAGGATGCTGGAAGACGGTGCGCGAACCTACCCAGCCCGTACCGCCGGCTATTTCGAGGAACATGTTGTCGCGCCAGCTCTTGCGCTCAAACTCGTCGGGCGAACGGCGCAGGTCGAAGCCCTTGCGGAAGTCGCTATTGATGGTCAAACCTGCCAGCATGGAGGTGGCTACTTCGTAACGCGAGGTGTTGATGCCCGGTGTAGCGCCGGTTTTGTAAAGCTCGAGACGGGGCTCCACGTAGAAGTCGAGGCCCTGCATGAGGCGCACGTTGGCCTGGATGCCTCCCACGTAGCCGAGTTCCGTATCGTTGAAGTAGTTGTTGTGGAAATGCTTCAATTCCAAACCGGCGAGGGCGTTGAAACTGACGCGACGGTCGTTGCGGTAGCCAGCGAAGAAGTTGGAGAGGTTGAACATGTAGTCCAATTCGCCAGCCACGTAACGCAGGAAGGGTTGCTCATAGGGCCTTTCGGGCACACGCTGGAAACCGCCACGCTCGGTGCGACCACCGTACATGCCGAGGCGCACACCGTTGTAGCGGTCGAACCATTTACCCACACCGAGGTAGCCGAGCACGCCGCGGTTGTTTTTCCAGCTTCCGGGCAAGGCGTTCACCACAAACGTGGGGCCTGCGGCCGTGGAGAGGAACCAGTTCTCAAAGAACTTCTTCGAGAAGGTTTGGTCAAACGAGCGTTCCTCCTTCTCCATACGGCGGAAGCCCAAACCTGCCATGATTTCGGCATAGGGGCGCATCTGGTGCCAGGTGGGCAGCTGCGTGACGCCGTTCGACAATACGCCGACACGGGGCTCTACGTACAGATAATTATAACGCATCAGCTTGACCTGGCTGCGAAGGCCCACGTGCACACCGAAGCCAAAGTCTCTGTTTCCATGACTGTTGGAGACGGACACATCGGCACCGAAGACACCGTGCATCTCGAAGCGGCGCGGCTTCATGTAGTCGGGACGTGCCACAGAGTGCAGGTTGAGCGTATAGTCCAAGCCGATGCCTACGAAGCGGGTGCGCTGCTCGACCATGCGGTAACGACCGCCCTTGATGGTGAGACGAGCACCGTGTTCGGGCGTGAACCATTTACCAAGGGCTGCCTCGCCCTGCGCACCGAACTGGTGTATCATGCGGGTGGCCATGAAGTTGACGCCAAAGCCGCCTTCAAAGTAGAGATGCTCTGCCCAGCCTTTGTTGGCAAAATGCTTCGCGATGTTGGGGCTGCCCATCATGTAGTAGACAGCACCGAGGGAGTCCTTGGGGGCAACGGTGTCGAGGTCGATGGGAATGATGGTGCGCGGACGCCACTTATTTGCTTCCACATCCTGATATTCCTTGATGCGACGCTGCAGTTCCCAATAATCCTCAACTGCCTGGAAGTTGAAGCTGAAGGGGGGCTCTTTCTTTTCGGCTTTCGGTTCCTTCTGCTTGCGCTTCTTCTTGTCGCCTTGAGTGCTGTCGGTGGGGATGCCGCTGCTTTTCACGCTTTGAGTGATCACTGCAGAGTCGGCTTGCACGGCCTTGTCATCAGTTTTGCGGCGTTTGCGCTTCGA
>CALZMA010000201.1 GCA_945788445.1 uncultured Bacteroidales bacterium
GGCAGAAGTGGAAGTCGGATAGGGGATGGGTCATGGGAATGGACTGTTTGGGAGAATGTGACGATATGCGGGGCCGGCGCTACGCCTCCATGCGGAGGCGCACGCAGTAGCGGGCCACAAATATAAGCAGAAGTGTTTGCTTGCGGCATACAATCCCCGGCAATGTTGGTTATCCGGGCTTGGGCAACGATGGGCAACGATGGGCAACGGCGGGCAACGGCGGGGGGCGGCGCAAAAGCCACAACGGGCCGCAGGAGCGAACCCGCGGCCCGTTGGGCAGTGTGTGTTGGGGGTATGAAAGGTTTACTTCTCCGTCATGTCCGTGGGGCGGATGGAGACCGTCACGCAGTTGTTCTGCTTGAGGAGCACGTTGTTGACGAAGTCCTGGATGTCCTTCGAGGTCACGCTCTTCACGGCGTCTTCATAGCCGGTGCGTTCGTCCTTGTTCCAGATGGACTTGGAGTAGATGAGGCCCATCCAGTAGCCGTTCTTCTTCTGGCTGTCGGCGTAGTCCTTGAGTTCGAACTGCTTCACCTTCTCGAGTTCCTCGTCGGTCACGCCCTTGGCGGCGATGTCGTCGATGCCCTGCTTCATGAGGAGGAGGGCCGAGTCGAGCTGCGCGGGCTTCACGGGGCAGTAGATCTGCATGGCATAGTCCTCGCGCTTGCCGAAGCCGGCGCTTGCCGATGCACCCACGCTGTAGGCGATGCCGGCTTCCTCGCGGATGCTCTTCAGGTAGCGCTGCGTGAGGATTTCGCCCAGGGCGTTCACCACGGCAGCCTGCTTGAGCGAGTAGGGAACGGTGCCCGACCAAACCTGTACGAGGGTGGCCTGCGGCGTTTCCATGTCGCGGTAGAAGTGGTTGCTGACTACGCCCGTCACGGGGTAGTTCTTGAGGTCCACCATCTTCTCGCGCTTCTTCACGCCCTTGAGCGGGGCGATGTACTGCTCGGTGAAAGCGCGGAGAGAGTCGAGGTCGAAGGCACCGGTGAAGTAGAAGTCGAAGTCGCCGGCGGCGTTGAAGCGGGCGGAGTAGATGCGCTTGATGGCCTCGTAGTCAGCCTTGTCGAGGTCGTGTACCTTGAGGCTGGCCTTGCGCGGGTTGTGGCCGAAGAGGGTGCAGACGAGCGAGTCGGAGAAGGCCGTCATGGGGTTCTTCTCGGCGTTCTCGAGGCTGGAGCGCAGGTAGGTGATGGCGTTGTTGTAGCCGTCGGGGTCGTTGGCGGGAGCCTGGAAGCGGAGGTAGATGAGTTCGAAGAGGGTGCGGAGGTCCTTCGGCGTGGCAGAGCCTTCGAGGTTTTCGGTCAGTTCGCCGATGAAGGGTTCGCAGGAGGCATTCTTGCCGGCGAGCTTCTTCTGGAGTTCGGTCGAGGTGAAGTTGCCGAGGCCCGTGTTGCTCACCACGGTGGGGAGGAGCTTCAGGTTGACGTAGTCCTTCATGTCTACCAAGTTCTCGCCGCCGAAGCTGGTGGCGCGGAACTGCACTTCGCTGTCGTTGAAGTCGGTTTGCTTGAAGAAGACGCGGGCACCGTTGGAGAGGGTCCAGCAGGTGTAGCCGAAGTCAGCCTTTTCTTCCTTGGCAATCTTGCCCTTCTTGGGGAGCGAGGGCACGAGGGGCTCGCTCTTCACGTTGTCGACGTAGGCTTCGAGCTGGGCGGCCTGGGCGGCGCCGACGGCCTTCTTGAAGTCATCGACGGTAGGCACGCTCACGCCTTCCTTGTCGGGGTAGAAAGCCATGCAGACGAAGTTGGTGTCCATGCTGGCCGTGTACTGCTTCATGATTTCGGAAGCGGCGGGCACGAGCATCTGCTGCTGGTTCATGACCTGGGCGAGCTGCTTGTAAGTCTGGAATTCGGTTTCGATGTCGGGGATGGGGTTGCCTTCGAGGAAGTGGCGCACGTACTGGGGCACGTAGAAGCTGTTCTTCTGCTTCGTGCGGTTGTCGTAGATGCGTTCGAGGCTGTTGATGAACTCTTCGCTGGCGCGCTGGAGCTCGGTGCCGGTGAAGCCGAAGCGCTTGGCGCGTTCAACCTCCTGGAGCACGGCCTGGAGGGCGGCGGCGTCTTCACCGGGTTTGGGGAGAATGTAGAGCATGAAGGCGTCGCAGGTCTTCGACATGATGTAGGTGCCGTAGCTGCTGCCTGCACCGATGAAGGGGCAGTCGGGCTTCTGGCTCAGTTCGCCGAGGCGGGCGTTGAGCGAGCTGGCGATGACGCTGTTGAGGTATTCCATCTGGAGGAACACGGGCGTGTTCTTGAACTCGGCGGGCATGGGCTCGGCCTTGAAGAATACCTGGATGATGCCCTGGGTCTGCTCCTTGTCCTTGTCGATGACGTAGATGGGCTCGTTGTTGTTCGGCACGGGGTAGAACTCGTAGGGGGCGGGGTTCTCGGGCATCTTGATGGGCGAGAAGATGGCCTTGATCTTGGCCTCTACCTGGTCCACGTCGATGTCGCCGACCACGATGATGCCCTGGAGGTCGGGGCGGTACCACTTCTCGTAGTAGGCGCGGAGCTCGTCGTACTTGAAGTTGTCGATGACGGACATGAGGCCGATGGGGTAGCGCTGGCCGTAGCGGGAGCCCGGATAGAGGGCGGGCAGGTTGCGCTCGAACATTCGGCCCGAGGCGGAGGAGCGCATGCGCCACTCCTCGTGGATCACGCCGCGTTCCTTGTCGATTTCGGCGGGGTCGAGGGTGAGGCCGTCGCTCCAGTCGTGGAGGATGAGGAGGCAGGAGTCGATGTTGGTCTCGGTGACGGGCACGTCGTCGATGTTGTAGACCGTTTCGTCGACAGCGGTGTAGGCGTTGAGGTTCTGGCCGAACTTCACGCCGATGCGCTCACAGAACTGGATGAGGGCGTTGCCGGGGAAGTTCTCCGAACCGTTGAAACACATGTGTTCGAGGAAGTGGGCCAGACCGCGCTGGCTTTCTTCTTCCTGAACGGCGCCGACTTTCTGCGCGATGTAGAAGTTCGCACGGTTCTCGGGCAGGGCATTGTGGCGGATGTAGTACGTCAGCCCGTTGTCGAGCTTGCCGATGCGCACGTCCTTGTCGATGGGCAGCTGCGGCAGCTGCATCTGGGCGCGGGCGGGCAGCAGGGCCACGCCTACGAGCAGCAGCAGGAAAAGCTTGAGTTTGTTCATATTGTTATAGGTGTTGAATG
>CALZMA010000202.1 GCA_945788445.1 uncultured Bacteroidales bacterium
AAGCCTGCGACCGGATTTTCGAAGCCTGCGACCGGAGGGGCCACAGGCGGCGCGGGGCCGTGCGGGGCTCAGAGAAACCGGCGGCTCAGGTACTTCACGGGATACCAGACGCAGGCGAAGCCCACCACCACCACGGTGCAGAAAATCAGCACCACGTCCGTGGCGTGGATGCTCACGGGGTAGGCATCGATGATGAAGCTGCCCGCCGAGGAGCCCAGGCGCAGGAAGCCGAAGGTCTGCTGGAGCCAGCAGAGGAGCAGGCCGAAGCCCGTGCCGATGGCCGCGCCGAGGAGCGTGATGAGGCGTCCTTCGTAGAGGAAGATGCGGAACACGAGCTTTTCGTCCGCCCCGAGGTTGCGCAGCGTCTCCATGTCGGCCCGTTTGTCGATGATGAGCATCGAGACCGAGCCGATGATGTTGAAGCAGGCCACGAGGAGGATGAACGTGAGGAAGAGGAAGGCCATGAGCTTCTCGATGTTCATCACGTTGAACATCTCTTCCTGCTGTTCCAGCTGGTCCATCACGCGGAAGCGGTCGCCCGCCATCCGCTGCAGTTCGCTTTTCGCCCTGTCCACGTCCGTGCCGGGCTTCAGGCGGATTTCCACGCCCGTGATGAGGCCCGGCTGCTCGAAGAGGTTCTGGGCGCAGGCGAGGGAGGTGATGAGGTAGTTCTCGTCGTATTTCCGCTGGTGCACGTCGAAGCAGAGTCCCGTTGCCGTGAGGTCATCGGTGTTGAAGCTCTCCCCGGGGTTCGTCAGGTTCACCTTTTCGCCCTTGCGGGGGGCGCAGACCTGGATGGTCCCGTAGTCCAGTCCGCCCATCACCGAGGCCAGTCCGATGCCCGGTATGCCGTAGTGGATGTCCGGGGCGTGGAGCTTGTACGTGCCCTCGCCGTAGAGGATGGAACGGATGTCCGTGACCTTGTCAAACTGGTCGTCGACGCCCTTGAGCGTGATGACGCAGGGCCGTCCGCGGAAGAGGATGAGCGCGTGGTCCTCGAGGCAGTCCGAGGCCGCCTCCACGAGCGGGTGCCGGCGGATTTGCGTCAGCGCGGGGTCGTCGGCCGCGGCCAGTTTGCCCTTGGCGGGGACCACCTCAATCTGCGGGTCGAAGGCCGTGTAGAGCGAGCCGATGAGGTCGCGGAAGCCGTTGAACACCGACATGGTGCAGAGCAGCGCCGCCGTACCGAAGGCCACGCCGGCCACGGAGATGCCCGAAATGATGTTGATGGCACCCACCCGTTTGCGCGAGAAGAGGTAGCGCCGCGCGAAGAAGAGCGGCAGCTTCAGCCTACCCTTCATGGTCCTCCGCCTCCTGCGGCTCAGCGGGCGCGGGCGAGGTGCCCTTGAGCAGTTCGTCGATGTGGTCGAGGTAGTCCAAGGAGTCGTCCTTGAAGAACTTCAGTTCCGGAATGATGCGGAGCTGGAAGCGCACGCGCTTGCCGAGGTCGAAGCGTATCTGTCGGGCGTTGGCATTGATGTTCGAGATGATTTCGTCGGCCTTTTCCGAGGGGAACACGCTGAGGTATCCCTTGGCGATGCTGAGGTCGGGACTGATGCGCACCGCGCTCACCGACACCAGCACGCCGCGCGTGGCCTGGGTCTGTTTCTGGAAAATGTCGCCCAGTTCCTTCTGGATGAGTCGGGCAATCTTCTGTTGTCTGGTTGTTTCCATGTAAAGTCTATGCGTAGGGTTGTGCCGCCGCGTGGCGCGTGGGCGCTGGCGGTCGGCGCGTGAGAAATTAGAGAACGAGCGGTTCCGTGGCGCGGCAGAGCCATTGGCGGTCCGCCTCGTCGGTCAGCAGCGGCAGGAGCCGTGCGCGCACTTCCGTGTGGTAGGCGTTGATTTGCGCGGCCTCCTCGGGCGTGAGCAGCGAGCGGTCCAGGGGCCGGAGGTCGTAGGGGCAGAGCGTGAGCGTCTCGAAGCCGAGGAAGCGGCCGAAGGGCGTTTCCCCCGCGGGCTGGCAGAGCAGCACGTTCTCGATGCGCACGCCGAAGCGTCCCTCCACGTAGATGCCCGGTTCGTCCGTCACGGTCAGTCCGGGCCCGAAGGGGATGAGCGTGCAGGCGCGGAGGTTCTTGCGTATCTGGTGCGGGCCCTCGTGGACGCAGAGGTGCGAGCCCACGCCGTGTCCCGTGCCGTGGCCGAAGTCGTAGCCCTCGGCCCAGAGCGGTTGCCGGGCCGCCGTGTCGAGCTGCAGGCCCGTGGTGCCCTCGGGGAAGCGCAGACGTGCCAGGGCCAGGTGGCCCTTCAGCACGAGGGTGTACACGCGGCGCTCCTCGTCCGTGGTCGGACCCAGGGCCAGGGTGCGCGTGATGTCGGTTGTGCCGCAGTCGAACTGCGCCCCGCTGTCGAGCAGCAGGAGACCTTCGGGCTTCAGGCGCACGTCGGTGGCGGGTTCGGCCTCGTAGTGGACGATGGCCCCGTGGGCGGCGTAGCCCGCGATGGTCGCAAAACTCAGTTCGCGGAAGCCCGGCTGTGCGGCGCGGAGGGCGGTGAGCTGTGCGTCCACCTCCATTTCCGTGGGGCAGTCGCCGGCGGCCATCTGTTCGTCGAGTCGGCGCAGGAACTGCACCAGTGCCACGCCGTCGCGGAGCATGGCCTGGCGGAAGCCCTCGGCTTCGGCCGAAGACTTCACCGCACGCCACCGGGCCACCTCGCTTTCGAGCGGTAGGCCGGGCACGGCCGGCACGTCGAGGCAGACGGAACCCGAAGCCTGCACGCGGTGGGTGCGGCAGTACTGGGGGAGCGACTCGTAGGCTTCCAGCAACACGCCGGCCTCCGTCAGCTGCGTGCGGGCCTCGGGCGTGAGCGTCGGGGTGTGGGTGAAGAGCGTGAAGCGGGCTTCCTCCTTATTATATATAAGGTAGGCGACGAAGACCGGGTTGTAGGGAATGTCCGACCCGCGGAGGTTCAGCAGCCAGGCGATGTCCGCGAGGTCGTTGAAGAGGTAGGCTTCGCCCGCGAGCGCGCCGTTGAGCCATTGGGCGGCGCGTTGCAGTTTTGCGGCCACGCCGGGGCCGGCCCATTCCGCGTCCTGCACGGTGATGGGTGCGGCGGGGAGCGGGGGGCGGTCGGTCCAGAGCGCGTCGAAGGCGTTGGGCACGTCGGTGCGGAGCCTGAGTCCGGCCGCTTCGAGCGCTTCGGC
>CALZMA010000203.1 GCA_945788445.1 uncultured Bacteroidales bacterium
GTGCCCGAGGGCGCAACGCAGCTTTTTAATGATGTGTGTGTCGAAAGGTCAATTAGAGGTGGAGCTTAGCGGCGATGTGAGCGGGGATAGCGCTCTTGTGGATAAGGATGTTCATCGTCTTGTAAGCCACATAAGCCTTCGAAGCGTAGAACATGCCGTGGTACTGGCCGTAGTCACCCCAAGAGTTCTTCACCATGAAGTACTCGGTGCCCTTCTGGTCCTTGGCGAGGCCGTAGATAACCATGCCGTGGTCGTCGGTCGTTTCCCAGTTGTCGTAGCCCTGCTGGCGGAGCTCCTGCGTGATGGTGAGTTCCTCGTCGGAAGTAACCTGAGCACCCGTTTCCATGGTGCCGCCCCAGCGTGCTGCATCGCTGCCCTGGAGGTCGCGTACCTTGAGGTTTTTGGGAACGTAGGCGTAGCCCTTGCCGTTGCGGCGGCCAAAGTAGTCCTCCGTTACGTCGGCACCCCAAGCAAAGCTGTAGCCGTTGCGTACGGCAGCGTCCATCACTTCCATAAACTCGTTGAGCGGGAGGTTGTAGCTTTCAGCCCAGCGCCAGTTGTCCTGGATTTCGAGGATGAACTTGGAGTAGAAGGGATGGTGCGTGTAGGACGTGAGCGAAACGTAGTCGTCGGGGTTCAGGCCGAGGTAGTCCGTCACGTAGGTCTGCGGCGTGTAGGTCTTGCCGTCGGCAGCCTTCACCTCCTTGGGGAGTTCGCCGAAGTAGTTCTTGTAGATGTTCGAGAGGTCGTTCTTCCAAGTGAGGGAGAGCTTGCGGTGGTTACCCGTGGCGAGTGCCTTCACGTAGGCCGAAGCCACAGCGTCGAGCTGGTTGAAGTTGAAGAGCGAGTCGCCGTAGAGTGTACCGGGAGCGGGCATGGCCGTTTCGGGCACGATACCGTAGTGCTTCAGGCAGTAAACGGCATCGTAGAAGGAACCGCCCTGCGAGAAGCTCACGTCGCCGTGGGTGCGGACAGCCTTGTCGGCGCGGTCCATGTAGGTGTTGTAAACGAGGAATGCCTCGCAGAGGTCGTGCTTGCCCTTGCCCATGCGGAGCAGTTCAGCTTCGAAGAAGCCGAGCGAAGAGTAAGCCCAGCAAGTACCGCTCTGGTTCTGGTCCTTGATGGAAGTGATGGGGTTCTCTTTCACCACGGTGAAGATGGTGGTGTCTTTCTTGACTTCCTGCTTCTTGCGGGCAGTCATCGTTCCCGGCACGAGCACGAGTGCAGCCAGTGCCATGAGGAGCATTTTCTTCATGTTTTTTAAGATTTAGAAAAAGAGATGTTAGGAAATAGGATATTGTTCAGTGGAAAAGGCGCTGCGTCTAATAAATGACGGGCGAAGCCTCGGCGTTTTCCTGCAGATAGCGTTCCACCTCATCCACGTGGTAGGGGATGCGGTTCTCGCCGAGGAAGCGGCAGCCATCGGGCGTGATGAGCACGTCGTCCTCGATGCGGATGCCGCCGAAGTCCTTGTAGGTCTCGATGCGGTCGAAGTTGAGGAAGTCCTTGTTGATGCCCTCGCGGCGCCAGAGGTCGATGAGGTCGGGGATGAAGTAGATGCCCGGTTCGTCCGTCACCACGTGGCCAGCCTCCAGTCGGCGTGCAAAGCGCAGCGAGGCGGTGCCGAACTGCGTGGAAGGCCGCGTCTCCTCGTCGTAGCCCACGTGGATTTGGCCCAGGCCCTCCATGTCGTGGACATCCATGCCCATGGCGTGGCCGAGGCCGTGGGGCAGGAAGAGCGCGTGGGCACCGGCGTGAACGGCATCCTCCGTGTCGCCCTTCATGAGGCCGAGTTCCTTCAGACGGTCCGTCATCAGTCGGCACACCGCGATGTGAACGTCCCACCAGCGTACGCCGGGACGGGCGTATTTCAGCGCCAAGTCGTGACACTCCACCACGATGTTGTAGATTTCCTTCTGGCGCATGGAGTAGATGCCGTTGATGGGTGTGGTGCGCGTGTGGTCCGAGCAGTAGTGCTCGTTCGTTTCCGCACCGGCATCCACGAGCAGGAGTCGTCCGGCCTCCAGGGGACGCGGCGAGGGATAGCCGTGGAGAATTTCACCGTGCATGGAGACGATGCTCGGGAACGAAACCTGTGCGCCGTAGCTCGAGGCGATGCCTTCGAGCACACCGCCGATGTATTGTTCCGTGACACCCGGGCGGGCCAGACGCATGGCCGTGGTGTGCATGCGGTAGCCGATTTCCGCGGCGCGTTCGAGTTCGGCGATTTCCTCCTCCGTCTTGATGGAGCGGAGCTTCACCACGGCCTGGATGAGCGGGAGCGAGGCGGCCTCGCGTTGCTTCGAGGGGTGGATGCCGAGCAGGTCCATAATCTGGATTTGCGTGTCGTGGCGGTAGGGCGGCAGGAAGTGGATGGGGCGGCCGGCCTTCTGCGCCTCCTCGACGAGGGTGGCGAGGGCTGCCATGGGGCGGGCTTCACAGGCACCGCACTCCTCGGCCATCGCCTTCACGGAGTGGACCGAACCGTACCAGACGATGTCGTCGATGTCAATCTCATCGCCCAAAAGGAGGTCGCGGCCGCTGTCAGCGTCCAGAACGCCGACGAGGCCGTCGCGCTTTTGGCCGAAGAAATAGAGGAAAGAACTGTCCTGACGGAATTTGTAGGCATTGGCCGGGTAGTTGTTGGGGCTGTCGTTGTTGCCGAAAAGGAGCACCAGGCCCGAACCGACCAGCTCGCGCAATTTGGCGCGGCGAGCAGTGTATGTTTGTTTGGAGAATAGCATTTTGGTTGTATTTTGAGGAGATTGGATAGGAGCAAAGCTCTGGAAAAGATTGCAGCAAAAGTACATATAATTTCCAAAAAGTCCTACTTTTGCATGGCATTTTAGCCCCGCGTGTATGATTTGCGTGCATTTTTGTTTGAAACGCCACAGATTGCGAAGCGCCAAGGGGCTGGGGCAGAGGGAAAAGCACAGAGCGGCGCATGGTTTGCCCTTTCCCGTTTCTTCCCGTTCGCCCCGATGACAGAATGCCATACCCCCCTATCTATAACCATCTATTCTACCTGACAAATATGAACCAGCAGCTCCATTCCGATCCCCCGGGCGGCTTAGCCCCGAACGGGTCGCAGCCCCGCCCGTTTGTGCCCCAAGGGCCTGTGGGCCTCGTGTTGGAAGGGGG
>CALZMA010000204.1 GCA_945788445.1 uncultured Bacteroidales bacterium
ACGGTGATGACATCGCCGTCGTTGAAGCGGCGCATGTAGAGCTGGCAGGTGGTTGCGCCCGTGGCGGTCTTGCCGTGCGGCGTGCCGTTGATGTAGAGCGAGCACATACCGCAGATGCCTTCGCGGCAGTCGTGGTCGAAGGTAAACGGCTCTTTGCCCTCTTCGATGAGTTCCTCGTTGAGGATGTCGAGCATTTCGAGGAAGGACGTGTCGTCGGGAATGTTGTGCATTTCGCGCTGTTCAAAATGACCGGCATCCTTGGGACCGTTCTGCTTCCAATATTTAATTGTGAAACTGATATTTTTAGCCATTGTTGGGTTATGCGTTTAAGAGTCCTACGTTTTTAGTTCTTATAATTTCTCGTCTGTACCTTGATTGCTTCGTAAACGAGCGGTTCTTTGTAGAGTACCGGTGCTTTGTCGTCAGAGCCTTGGTATTCCCAGCAACCTACGTAGAAGAAGTTTTCGTCGTCGCGCTTGGCTTCGCCTTCCTCCGTCTGGTATTCTTCGCGGAAGTGACCGCCGCAGCTTTCGTTGCGGTGGAGGGCATCGTTGGCGATGAGTTCGCCCATGAGGATGAAGTCTTCGAGGCGGATAGCCTTTTCGAGTTCCACGTTAACGCCTTCGGCGGTGCCGGGAATGAAGAGATCCTTGTAGAACGTCTCGCGCAGGGCTTTGAGTTTGGCAAGGCCTTCCTTCAAGCCTTCGGCGGTGCGGCCCATGCCCACGTGTTCCCACATGATGTGGCCGAGTTCCTTGTGGATAGAATCCACGGAACGCTTGCCCTTGATGGCGAAGAGCTTGTTGATGCGTGCCTTGACGGCATCTTCGGCAGCCTTGAACTCGGGCAGGTCGGTGGAGAAGCGGGGAACGGTGATTTGGTCGCTGAGGTAGTTCTGAATGGTGTAGGGCAGTACGAAGTAACCGTCGGCAAGACCCTGCATGAGGGCGGAAGCACCGAGGCGGTTTGCGCCGTGGTCGGAGAAGTTGCACTCGCCGATGGCGAAGAGGCCCTTCACGGAGGTCTGCAATTCATAGTCTACCCAGATGCCGCCCATCGTGTAGTGCACGGCGGGATAGATCATCATCGGGGTTTCGTAGGGGCTTTCGTCGGTGATTTCCTCATACATGTCGAAGAGGTTGCCGTAGCGTGCGGCGATTTCGTCGCGTCCGAAGTCCTTGATGGCCTGAGAGAAGTCGAGGAACACGGCAAGGCCGGTGTTGTTCACGCCGTAGCCCTTGTCGCAGCGTTCCTTGGCGGCGCGGCTGGCCACGTCGCGGGGCACGAGGTTACCGAAGGCGGGATAGCGGCGCTCGAGATAGTAGTCGCGGTCTTCTTCGGGAATGTCCTTACCCTTGATTTCGCCGCGCTGGAGCTTCTGTGCGTCTTCGAGTTTCTTGGGCACCCAGATGCGGCCGTCGTTGCGGAGCGACTCCGACATAAGCGTGAGCTTGGACTGCTTGTCGCCGTGCACGGGAATGCAGGTGGGGTGGATCTGAACGTAAGAGGGGTTGGCGAAATATGCGCCCTTGCGGTAGCACGACATGGCAGCCGAGCAGTTGCAGCCCATAGCGTTGGTGGAGAGGAAATAGGTGTTTCCGTAACCGCCGGTGCCGATTACTACGGCGTGGGCAGAGAAGCGTTCGATGTTGCCCGTTACGAGGTTGCGGGCGATGATGCCGCGGGCGCGGCCGTCGATGATCACGACGTCGAGCATCTCGTAGCGCGTGTGCAGTTCAACCGTGCCGGCGTGTACCTGGCACATCAGCGCGGAGTAAGCGCCGAGAAGGAGCTGCTGGCCGGTCTGGCCTTTGGCGTAGAAGGTACGGCTCACCTGTGCGCCGCCGAAGGAGCGGTTGGCGAGCATGCCGCCGTATTCGCGGGCGAAGGGCACGCCTTGAGCCACGCACTGGTCGATGATGTTGGCGCTCACCTCAGCGAGGCGGTAAACGTTGGCCTCGCGGGCGCGGTAGTCGCCGCCCTTAACGGTGTCGTAGAAGAGGCGGTAAACGGAGTCGCCGTCGTTCTGATAGTTCTTGGCAGCGTTGATACCGCCCTGTGCGGCGATAGAGTGGGCGCGGCGCGGAGAGTCCTGGATGCAGAAGTTCTTCACCTTGAAACCCATTTCGCCGAGCGATGCGGCGGCGCTTGCGCCGGCAAGGCCCGTACCTACGACGATAACGTCGAGCTTACGCTTGTTCTTGGGGTTAACCAGTTTCTGATGAGCCTTATAGTTGGTCCATTTTTCAGCCACGGGACCTTCGGGTATTCTTGAATCTATTGTAGCCATTTTTCTTTATATTAAAAATAAGGAGTGTGTGTTGAGATGAGAACTTAGCAGCAAGCCGTGCAGCAGCCGCCGCAGAGTGCGAATTTAAGAGCTACGACCACGAAGATAAGCATCAGCAGGGTAACATAGACCGTGCCGATCACCTTCCAGCGGTTGAACCAAATCTTGCCGCTCCAGCCGAGGGTTTGGAGCGCGCTCCAGAAGCCGTGGGTGAGGTGGAACCAGATGGCTGCGAACCAAACGAGGTAGAGCACCGTGTAGATGGGGTTGCTGAACGTGTAGACCATCATGCCGTAGCCGTCGGAAGCGCTCTGCACTTCGTTGATGAAGGGGCAGCCGCCGTTCACGAGTTCTGCGAACATCATGTTGTACCAGAAGTTGAAGAGGTGGAGCAAGAGGCCGAGCACCACGATGATGCCGAGCACGAACATGTTTTGCGATGCCCATTCCACCTTGCCCGGGCGGTCGGTCACGGCGTAAGAGCTTGCGCCGCGTGCCTTCTTGTTCTGCAAGGTGAGGATGATGGCATAGACGAAGTGGAGCACAACGAGTGCTGCCAGGCCGAGCGTAGCGGCCACGGCGTACCAGTTGGCACCGAGCATTTCGCACACAAGGTTGTAGCCTTCCTCAGAGAAGAGGGCAACCAAGTTCATGCAGCCATGAAACGTGAGGAAGAGGATAAGTGCGATACCCGTAACGGACATAATCACTTTTCTTCCAATGGATGAATTAGTTAACCACATAAAAGAGATTGTTTTGAAAAATGAAATAAAGTTGATATTTTTAGAAAAAT
>CALZMA010000205.1 GCA_945788445.1 uncultured Bacteroidales bacterium
TCGCCCTTGCCCCACTTGGTGTGCCAGCCGGACTTCGGGTCGAAGTCGAAGAGCTTGGCCACGGTCTGTCCGGGCTGGTCCTCACAGGTCACTTGGGCCTTGATGTCGCGGATGGCGAACTCGAGCGGGTTGCTCTTCGTGGTGGCGCTGAAGGAGGCCCAGTCCGAGTAGCCGTCCTTGTTCACCGAGCGCACCTTGAAGTTGTAGGCCGTTTCCGCTTCGAGACCCTCGAAGGTGAACGTGCACTGGCGGATGGTAGAGTAGAGCATGCCGTCGAACTCGATTTCGTAGAAGTCAGCGTTCGGCACGGCGGCCCAGGTCGGTGTCAGCGTGAAGGTGCCAAGGTTCTCTTCCGGAACGGAAGCCTTCGGTGCCGTGAGGCTGCCCGAGTGCTGGCGCAGACGGTCGGCGGGAGCGAAGGCAAAGCCCTGCACGGTCACTTCCGTAGCGTTCTCCTTCACGTTCGACTTCGCCAGCTTCACGAGGAGCTGCGGGTTCTTGGTGATGACCTTCTTGGCAAACTCCGAGCCCGGCGTAGCGTAGCGGTTGAGGTTGGGCTTTTCGTCGTAGAAGTAAACGTTTTCGCCGTTCACGAAGTCAGACATCGAGGAGGCAGCACGCAGGCCGATGCCCTTGCCGCCCACTTTCGCCGTCACCTTCTTCGGGGCCTGCGAAACGTTGATGCGGAGTTCCGTCTGCTTCTGCGGCTCGAAGCCCTCGAAGTCGCCCGTGGTAGGCTGTATGGTCACGGTGAGCTTGTCGCCCTTCAGTGCCGTAGCCACATCGGTGCGGGTGGAGCGTCCGCTGAGGTATTCCTGCGTAGTGCCGTCGTCGTCGTAGTCAACGAACGCCTCGCCCCCTTCCGAAGCATAGATTTCGTAGGCACGGTAGTCGCGCCGGATTTGCGAGGGATTGTTGTTCGGGTTCGTCATCGGGATGATAGCGTCCGCCTTGACGAGCACGGGCAGCTTCCAGAGCGGAGCGTCGAAGTCGTTGATGAGGCGGTCGCCTTCGTACACGTCGCCCGTGAAGTAGTCCACCCATTTGCCCTTCGGGAGGTAAATGCCGTGGCGCAGGTCGTTGCCCTCGGCATCGGCCTGCGTGGCCTGGTAGACGGGAGCCACGAGGAAGTAAGGACCGAACATAAACTGGTATTGCGTGGCGCTGCCCAGCGTGTAGTCGTTGGGATAGTCGAGGAACATGGCACGAATCATCGGCTTGCCGTCCACGGCAGTGCGGGCAATGCTGTAGGCGTAAGGCATCAGTTCGCTCTTCAGCTTCAGGTACCAGCGGTTGATGCTCGTGGCCGGTTCGCCGAGCACCTCAGGATATTTCGGGTTGGAACCCCAGCCGTCCATGTTCAGTTCCATGGGCGTGAAAGTCTTCCACTGGAATTCGCGCACATTCACGGGCACGTTCTTGCCGCCGAAGATGCCGTCCACGTCGGACGTGATGTTCGGCTGGCCCGAGAGGCCCGAGCCGATGAAGGTCGGGATGTGGAAACGGATGTATTCCCAGTCGCCGCCCGTCTGGTCGCCGCTCCAGATGCCCGCATAGCGCTGCGTGCCGGCCCAGCCGTCGAGCGAGATGATGAACGGTCGGGCGTTCGAACCGTAGTAAGGCATGATTTCGCCCACGTCGGCCACGCCGTTGAGGCCGAAACTGTAGCCCGCGCCGACCCAGGCCACGTCGGTCTTCAGCACGCGCACGCCGGCGTCGCGCACCTCCTTCACGATGTCGCGCTGGAGCAGGGCCTCGATGCCCTCCTTCGGGTGGAGGTCACTTTGCGTCCAGAGGCCGATTTCCACGCCCTTCGAGCGGGCATAGTCGCCGAATTCCTTCAGGTTCTGTATGTTGCCGTCGAGCGTGCCCGTCTGGCCGTAGCCGGCACCGTAGCCGTCGTTGGGGAGGAACCATCCGAGGGGCATGTCGTTGTTGAAGTAGCGGTCGATGGCGGCACGGGCGGAGAACTGGTAGTTGTTCTTCTCTCCGTTGAGGCTTTCGCGCACGCCTCCGTTGTCCTTCTGGCTTTCGTTGTATCGCTTTCCGTCCTCGTAGAGCATGAAGCCGTTTTCGGCGGGTGTCCAGTAGTCGCGGTTGTAAGCGTTGAGGTGACCCTGGTAGAAGCCGAACTTCGGGAGCAGCACCGGGTTACCCGTCAGCTGGTAGAAGTCGTTGAGCAGTTCCACGGGACCGTTGTTCACCATGAGGAAAGCGTCGAGGTAGTCCTCGGAGTGCGAGAGGATGACCTTGCCCTCCTCCGTCTGTCCGAAGTCGTAGCGGCCCGGGCGGAAAGTGTGCCAGAGCAGGCCGTAGCCCTTCGTGCTCCAGAAGAAAGGCGTGGGCGAAGCCACACCGCCGTCCACCCAGTTGTTGGTGTTTTCGATGGCGATGGCCTTGCCCTTGTGCGAGAAGCGTCCGTTCTGCACGCCGCCGCCGTAGAAATATTCGCCGCTGTGTTCCTTGAAAGTCAGCGTGGTAGCGTTCTTTTCGAACGAAACGGGTGCAATTTCTTCCACCACGACGTTACCCGTCTTCAGGTCCTTCACGCACATGGTGCCGTCCGCCTTGTGGAACGTCACTTCGATGCGTGGCGTAGACACCACGATTTGTGCCCCCTCGTTCTTGAGGTCCACCTTCATGGGCGAGCGTCTTGCGCCGTCCACGAGGATTTGTGCGGGCGGCGTAGCCACCGGGTTGCGCACGATGCCTCCGTTGTCGTCTCGGAAGAGGCGGAAGATATTTTCGCCGTAGAAGTCAACGGTGAGCATTTTGCCGTCGGCAAAGGTGATTTCTACGGTTGTCGGATTGATTTTCTCTGCTTTCACGATAGCCGCCTGTGTGTTGTCGAGCTGTTCGATGCCCGTGGCAAGCGGCAAGGCATGGGAAGAGAGCGGAGCGTACGTCAGTGCGCAAGCAGCCAAGGGCAGCGCATAGAGAGCGGTGCTCTTCAACCCCTTTTTCGTTTGCGAAGATTTTTTCATACTGTATCAGATTGTTAAACTTTTGCGAGCGAAGATACAGCAAACGAAATGCAGGGCAAAGGAAAACCCGAAGATTTTTC